>PWVN01000073.1 GCA_003561835.1 Syntrophomonadaceae bacterium | reverse complement strand
TTGCCTTCCTTCGTGTCCTCTGTGATGTTCAGCCCGTTGGCCAGACCGTTCAGGTAAGCCACCTTGGATTTCAGGTCATCCATGAATTATACCTCCTTTTTTTGCATGCACCGAATTAGTATTCCTGTCAAACCCTCTCCATATACGCCGCTGTCCGGGTATCCACCCGGACCCTGTCCCCCTCGTTGATAAAGAAGGGCACCTGGATCATCAGACCGGTTTCCAGCTTGGCCGGTTTGGAACCTCCCGAAGCCGTATCTCCCTTGAACCCCGGGTCCGTCTCCACCACCTTCAGCTCCACGAACATGGGTACCTCTACCCCCACAACCTCCCCCTTGTACTGGGCCACATCGATTTCCATGTTTTCGATCAGGTACTTGACAGCATTCTCCAGCTGCTTCTCGTCCAGGCTCAACTGGTCATAGGTTTCCGTATCCATGAAAAAGAAATCGCTGCCGCTGCTGTAAAGATACTGCATCTTCTTGCGCTCCAAATGAGCCCTGGCGACCTTCTCCCCGGCCCGGAACGTCTTTTCGGTGACGGACCCGGTCCGGATATTCTTCAGCTTGCTGCGGACAAAGGCCGAGCCTTTCCCCGGCTTGACATGCTGAAAATCCACCACGGTATAGATTTCTCCTTCGAGTTCTATGGTGACGCCGGTGTGAAAATCGTTGGTAGAAATCAATAGAAGACCTCCTTTGGTTGCGCTACAGCTCCATAAATTCCTTGCTGCTCCCGGTCAAGACCCGGCAGCCATCCCCGGTGACCAGCACCATGTCCTCAATCCTCACCCCGCCGAAGTCCGGGATGTAGATGCCCGGCTCAACGGTGACAATCATACCCGCTTCCAGCCGGTCAACGGCCGTCGGCGCCAGGCGGGGCGCCTCGTGGACCTCCAGTCCCACCCCGTGGCCCAGGCCGTGGCCGAAACATTTCCCGTATCCTGCTTCCACAAAGAAATCCCGGACCACTTTGTCGGCCTCTTCCCCCGTGACTCCCGGCCTGACGGCGGCCAGGCCCCGTTCCTGGCCCTCTTTGACCAGCCGGTAGATCTCCCGCTCCCGGTCCCCCGCCTTCCCCAGGGAAAGGGTGCGGGTGATGTCGGAGCAATACCCCTGAAAAACACCGCCAAAATCCAGGGTGACCAGATCCCCCTCCTCCAGGGCCTTCTCCGAGGCCACACCGTGGGGCATGGCCCCCCGCTTTCCCGAGGCCACGATGAAGTCGAAGGAGCGTTCCGAAGCCCCCGCCTCCCGCAGGAAGAACTCCAACTTCAGGGCGATATCCCGCTCCCTGACGCCGGGCTTCAGCTCGCCCAGGATGTAGGTGAAGGCCCGGTCTGCCAGGTCTACGGATTCCTGGATGACCGACACTTCCTCCGGGTCCTTCAGGGACCGCAGGGCCGCCGTCAATTTCTCTTCCGGACGGAGCTTGATATCCGCCCATTTATCCCTCAGGAGGTCAAAAAGCTGGTAGCTGAGGTAATCCTTCTCCAGGCCCAACTCCTCCACTTTTTTTTCGCCGAGGTACTCATGGATTTCCTCCACCCAGCGGTTACCGATTTCCCGGATTTCCAGGCCCGGCACCTGCTCCCCGGCCTGCTGGGTATAGCGAAAGTCCGTGAAGAGGCAGGCTTCCCCCTTAAGGACCAGCAGATACCCCCGGGACCCGGTGAAACCCGTCAGGTACCGGTAATTCACCCGCTCCGTCACCAGGATGCCGTCCAGTTGCAAATCTTTGAGCTTCTTCCGTAGTCCCTCGATTCGCTTTATGGCCTGTCCGCCTCCTTATCCCTCTCCAGGTATTCCCGGGCGGCCCGAAGGGCCAGCCTGTACCCCAGGGGGCCGAGGCCGCAGATCTGCCCCAGAGCTGCGGGGGCGATCAGGGAGTGGCGCCGGAAGTCCTCCCGCCGGTAGATGTTGGACAGGTGAACCTCGATGACAGGGATCTTTACGGCCTGCAGGGCATCCCGCAGGCTAACGCTGTAGTGGGTGAAGGCCGCCGGATTAAAAATGATGAAGTCCACCTTCCCCGAAGCCTCCTGAATGCGGTCCACCAAGGCCCCTTCGTGGTTGGACTGGAAGGTCTCCAGCTCCAGCCCCAGCTCTCCCGCCTCCCTCAAAAGCTCCGAATCGATGGCTTCCAGGGTAGCGTATCCGTACACGTCCGTCTCCCGCTGCCCCAGCAGGTTGAGGTTCGGCCCGTGGATGACAAGAATTCTCTTTTTCATAAATAAACGCCTTTCTTTTTCCGTTGTTTATGTAACCTGTCTTTTTCAGACTATTTTCTATTTCGCGGCCCAGAAAATATTTCCTGCCCCCCTCCCCCTATTCTACCACAAAAAACCCCTTTTATTTTAGATTACCCCTTCTTCAGTCAAAAGGTCCAGGATTTCTGCCGCCACCTGCCGGGGCGCTTTTCCCTCCGTATCGATCCTCCTGGGAATGCCGGCATAAAGGGCCCGGCGCTCCGCCAGGATACCCTCGACCCTTTTTTCCAGGTCCCCCGCCAGCAGGGGCCGCCCTCCCCCGTCCTGCAGCCGCCGGACAATCTCCCGGGGCGAGGCCGTCAGGCAGATGAGGACCCCCCCGGCTTCCAGGGCCTCCCGGTTCTGCAGCATTGCCCCCCCACCCGTGGAGACCACCTGGCCCTTCCGTGAGAGGACCTCTGCCAGGGCCCGGCTTTCCAGCTGGCGGAATACGCCTTCGCCCTCCTCGCTGAAGATGGCCTGGATGCTTCTCCCTTCCCCGGCGGCGATCATCTCGTCGATATCCACATAGGGGCATTCAAGCTCACCGGCCAGGATGCGGCCCACGGTGGTCTTACCGGTGCCCATAAAACCCGTTAAAATGATGTTTTCCACGACCAGGATCCCTCCTCGCGCAATACCTGTGCGCCCTTGAAAGGCCGGCAAACCGGGGCCAGGGCACAACCCGGCCATATTTCAGCCCTCCCAATCCCGGGGCCTGGACCGGCCCGCCCGGGCCCGGCCCTAAGGGGGCGTCCGGGAAATCCGCACCCGGCCCGTCACCGGGGTGATGATCACGTAGATCCTGGACCCCCGGCTGTCCCCGAGTCCCACATGCCCCCCCTGGCTGGGGACCCCCAGGGGGTTAAAGGAGAGTTCCCGTCTATTATATACGATAGGGAAGTTAATGGCTATAATAGAGAGTTCTTCCGGCAGATATACCCACTGCCGCGGCTGTCCCGTCAGGTCTATGTAGTAGATTCCGGCCAGCTCATAAAAGACCAGCTTCCCGACAGCATTTTCCGCCACGGCATGGCCCTGGGCCAGGCGCATATGCATGGCAATGGTCTCCGCTGTGGCTTTCAGGAGCCGCTCCTCCCGCACAGGGCCCAGGGCAGGAAACACCGCCAGGGAAAGGAGGCTTAAAAGGGCCAGGACCACCAGGAGCTCTGCCAGGGAGTGCCCGGACCGGCTTCTCCACCTTTTCAACCTCTCACCCCCCCGAAAAGAATCGCAGGCCATTGTGACCTTTCTCATGAACAGCATACGCAACATGCATAAAATCAATGGGTTTTCAGCCAGCGTACGAAAATCAGGGGCAAGCCCCGCAGGAGGCTGCCCATGTCGGGGGAGATGTCCGGGGCATACTGGAAAGTGACCCCCTCCAAAGACAGCCGGCGGCCCCGGAGGGCCCCCAGCAGGGAAAAGCCGGGAGGTGCTTCCAGGGGTTGGACAGCCGGCTCCGATCCCTCATCTGGCTCTGATCCCTGCTCCGGTTCCGGCGGCTGTTCCGGTTCCGGCTCCCCCTCCAGCTCCCCTTCAGGCTCCAACCCCGCCGCCTCCGGCGTCGACGGCCCTTCCACGCAGATATCCCCCCCGGTAAAGATGAGAAGGGTGCCGCCAATCTCCAGCTCTCCCGCGGCGCCTGGGGTGATGCGGACATTCTGTCCCCTGGCTGCCACTATGACCAGCTGGTTGCCGGCATCGTCGGGCCCGGTGTTGATTCTCCCCGAGAGGAGGATATCCCGGGAACCCGTGACAACGATGACGCCGTGGTAGGCAAAGGAATCCCCTTCCCCCAGCGTCCCCGTATCCAGTTCCCCGCTGATAAGGATCCCCTGGGGCCCTTCCCCCGGAAAATGGCTGCTCATTAAATAATTTTCAAGGCAGCAAAAGGAGGGGAAGCCCCTGCCCAGGTAAAAATCCCCGTTAAACCCCGGAAAAGGCCTTTCCGCTGGAACCCGGAAGGGGAGGAGGTCCTCCGCCCCTGCCGCCTGGACCTGGTACTTCTCCAGGACCAGGGAGGCCCCGGCCTCAAATACCGCCTCGGGCCCGCTGAGAGAGAACTCCTCCGAAACCAGGTTGCCCGGCCCCAAAACCCTAAGGAGGCCATTTACGTGGAGGTTTCCCAGGATGCCGGCCGATCCCGGGAGGTCCAGGTCTTCTACCGTCATGCTGTGGGGGTCGAAGAGGGGCCTCAAGCCCGCTTCCACCCGCAGTTCCGCCCTGGCCCCTCCCAAAAGGGCCCGGGCCGCCAGATACCTGCCCTCTCCCCCTGCCCCGGCATCGGCAACCTCAAAGAGGGACCCCCAGTTGCCCGCCGCCCCGGCGCTTTCCAGGCGAAAGCCTTCCCCCAAAAGGCCCTCTCCCGCCTGCAAGGCCTTGAGGGCCGCCTCCAGGCCTCCTTCCGCCGAGTAGTGGGCCCTGAGGTTTTGGACATAGTTCTGGGTGATCCGGGTCTCCAACAGACTGTGGCGGGCATACAGGCTCCCCAGGAAGAAGAAAAGGGAGAGAAACAGGAGGACGAAAATCAGGACGGACCCCCGGGAGGGCCGGGCCGCAGTCCGCAAAACCATCTTTGCCGTCACCGGTAGCACACCTCCGATTCGTTACGGAATGTTTCGCGGCTTCACCCCGGTCAGCACGGAAAAGTCCCGGCCCCGGGCCGAGGCCTCGATGCGGATCAGAATAACTCCCCCGGGCGTGGGGGTAAAGCTCAAGGAGTCGATGTAAGAGGCCACCTTGGTCACCGTCGTGCCCACCAGGTACTCCAGCTCCCCGTAGCGCACCCGGTAGGTGTACCTGGTGGGGCTGCCGGCGTAGTAGAACTCGATGACATTTCCGGAGGGGCTTATGGTGTAGCTCTCCACCGCTCGTAAGCTCCGGTCCACGTGAAAAAGGGCAGCCCGAAGGTTCTGCTGGGCCTCCGCCTGCAGGGAACTCTGGTGGTAGGCCCGCACCCCCAGGCTGTAGAAGGTAAGGAGGCCGAAGAGAAAGAGGGAGATGAGGCCCAGGGAGATGGTGACCTCCAGGAGGGAAAGGCCGGGGGAGCCGGCAAGGAGGCGGCCTGGGGCCTTCCCGGAAAGGTCAGCAGTTGAATGCCTCTTCCCTGTCATTTTTTCCACCCGCTTATACAGGTGCTGAGCAGGAGCCTCCCCTGGCTGTCCAGGACTTCCACCAGGAGGACCTCCAGGAGGAGAGGTTCCTGGTTCAGGAGATAGCTCTCCTCCAGCAGGTGGAGCCGGTAGGAAAGGGCGTCCCTCTCATCCCCCTCCTCCATGGAGCCCTCGAAATAATTGTTCCTGCCGGCCGCGTAGGGGTATTCTTCGCCGGGGAGCCGTTCCTCCCGGAGGGTCTGGAGCAACAGGGCGTACTCCCGGGCCTTCAGTTCTTCCAGGAGGGCGACGGCCGCAGCCGCCTCCCGGGTCCGTCCGCCGGCCCGCTGGTAGTGGAAATACCCCTGGGTCAAAAGGGACGCCAGGGGGACAGCCAGCAGGGCCAGCAGGGCCAGGGCGGTGACCACCTCGATAAGGGTGTAGCCTTCACTGCGTTTCATCATTTTCACCAACTTTAAAAAAAGTGGGGGTTATGGGTGCCCGTCAGGGGTGTAGGTTAGCCTTTGGGAGTATGAACGCGTTTCTTTTCGTTATTGCTGGGACAGTTAAAACAGGTCCGCTGCCGCATCGATTGTTTCAAGGCTTTTACACTTTTTCAGGATTCATACTCATTCTTCCGGTGATGTGGTTCCGGGCGTTCCCAAGGGTTCTACATTTCCTTCTAGTCCCATCGTATAGGTCCTGTCATCCTTCCAAGGGTCTTCCGGAATGCCGTCCAGGAGTTTCAGGAAGTCAGCATCGTACTCAGTCGTTACAGCACCCCCATCAGGCCAATCCCCCTGCTCGAAATAATACACCTGGGCTGCCGTCTTGAGGGTGTGGGCGTTGCTCTCATCCGCCTGGACTTTGGCCTCCTCCAGGACACTCGTGAACCGGGGAATGGCCACCGCCGCCAGGATCCCCATGATGGTGATGACCACCAGGAGTTCGATCAGGGAGAAGCCCCCCTGCCCTTTGAGCCCCTTGCCTTTCCTTCTCATTCTCATCACTCTTCCCTTCCTTTCCTTTTTTTTGTTTTTTCGTTCCGTTTTTCCGTGGTTTCCCGTTTACCGCACCAGTTCGAACATGTCGAACATGGGCAAAAAGACGGACATGGCCATAACCCCCACAAATATGGCCAGGACCAGTATGAGCACCGGTTCGATCAAGGAACTGAACCGGTCCACCGCGTACTTGATTTCCCCTTCGGTAAAATCGGCAATCTTGTGAAACATGTCCTCCAGGTTCCCCGTCTGCTCCCCCACCCCCATCATCTTCACCGCCATGGGCGGAAAGAGGCGGGCCCCCCCCAGGGTGCCGGACAGGCTGTGGCCCCCGTTGATACTGAGGCGGGCCTCCCGGAGAAAGGCGGCATAGAGGCTGTTCCCCAGGGAGTTCTCCGTCAACTCCAGGGAGGTCATGAGGTTCAGTCCGCTGCTGAGAAGGATCCCCATCACCCGGGCAAACCGGGCCACCACCACCTTGCGGTACAGCTCCCCGTAGAGGGGTGCCCGGACCAGGAGGCGGTCCAGAAGGTAGCGGCCCGCCCCGGAGCCCATTCCCTTCCTCCCCAGCAGGACCAGGAGAATCAGGGCCGGCAGGACCAGGTGCCACCACAGCTCCACTCCCCGCCCCAGGTCCAGGAGGAGGCGGGTCAGCAGGGGGAGCTCCGCCCCGAAGTAGAGGAAGATATCGGCGTAGACGGGCAGGACCCTGACGATGATGAAAATCATGGCGGAGCCGGCGGCTGCCAGGATCAGCAGGGGGTAGATGAGGGCCGACTTCAACCGCTCCCTAAGGTCGTGGTCCTTCTCGTAGTAATCCGCCAGCCGCTGGAGGACCTCCTCCAACCTGCCTCCCGACTCCCCCGCCTCCACCATGCTGATGAAGAGGGGCGGAAAGGCTCTGCCCTCCCGGCCAAAGGAGTGGGAGAGGCTGCGGCCGCCTTCCAGCCCCTGCAAAACCCCCCGCAGGGGAGCAGCCAGGGGCCGCCCTGCATTCTGCCCGGTGAGGATCTTGACGGCTGCCAAAACCGTGACCCCGGCGGACATCAGCGTGGAAAACTGCCGGCAGAAGACCATCAGGTCCTTGGACCGCCCCACCCTCCCCTTAAAGAAGGAGGACATCCCCCACTCCCACCCCCGCCCCTTCATGTCCCCATCCCCTCCCCCCGGACGGTGTAGGAGGCCGCCTCCTCGCCGCTGATAATCCCCCGCTCCAGCAGGTCCTTGAGGCTGGAATCCATGGTGGACATGGCCAGGTGGCCGCTGATCTGCATGATGCTGCCGATCTGGTGGACCTTCCCCTCGCGGATGAGGTTCCGGACGGCGGCGTTGGCCACCAGGACTTCCACCGCCAGGGCCCGGCCGCCCCCCATCCGGGCCAGGAGGAGCTGGGAGATGATGCCGATCAGGGAGTTGGCCAACTGCAGTCGGACCTGCTGCTGCTGGTGGGGGGGGAAGACGTCGATGATGCGTTCAATGGACTGGGGCGCGCTGGCGGTGTGCAGGGAAGTCAGGACCAGGTGGCCCGTCTCTGCCGCCGTGATCACCGTGGAGATGGTCTCCAGGTCCCGCATCTCCCCCACCATGATGACATCCGGGTCCTGCCGCAGGGCGGCCCTCAGGGCCCGGCCGTAGGAACTGCAGTCCAGACCTATCTCCCTCTGGCTGATGATGCTCTTTCCAATACTGTGCTGATATTCGATGGGGTCCTCCAGGAGAATGCAGTGCTTGCTGTATTTCCTGTTGATCTCAGCGATGATGGCCGCCAGGGAGGTGGATTTGCCGCTCCCCGAGGGCCCGCTGATGACCAGGAGGCCGTTTTTCCTCTGGATCAGGTCGTGGAGGATTGGCGGCAGCCCCAGTTCTTCCAGGGTGGGGGCGGGGGAACCGATGAGCCGGACGACCATGCCCACGGTACCCCGCTGGAAAAAGCAGCTGATGCGGAAGCGCCCAAGCCCCCGCAGGGCATGGGAAAAGTCCCGGTCCCCGGTCTCTTTGAATTCCTCCAGCTGGCCGGGGGTCAGGATTTCTTCCGCCAGGGCCAGGGTATCGGCCGCCGTCAGGGCCGGGTATCCCCCAACCCCGGCCAGCCGGCCGTTGATCCGGGCCATGGGGGGGACCCCCGCCGAGATGTGCAGGTCCGAGGCCCCCGCCGCAGCGGCCCGCCGCAGGAGTTTTTCCCAGGACAGTTCCATATGGTTACTCCCTCCTTGCTTGCGAAATATTGGATATCCCATAAAGAACTTTTGGATATCGATGAAGCTTTGATTTCGATATCCCATAAAATCCTTTATTCAAAAACCCCGTTGGAGGCAGCCCGGATGACTTCCGATAGGGTTGTCAGGCCCTGCAGGGCTTTCTCCACCCCGTCCCGGCTCAGGGGAATCATCCCCTCCTGCCTTGCCTGCCTCTCCAGGTCCCGGACGGGGGCCCCCTTCAGGATGAGGCCCTTCATGCCCTCACTGCAGGGCAGCACCTCATGGAGGGCCAGCCTCCCCCGGTACCCCGTGCTGCTGCAGCGGGGGCACCCCCGGGCCCGGTAGAGGGCGGCGGGCAGCGCTTCCGCCGGGAAAAACCGCAGCAGGAGCTCCCGCTCCGCCGGCGTCACCTCCCCCAATTCCCGGCAGCGGGGGCACAACAGGCGGACCAGCCGCTGGGCCACGATCCCCACCAGGGAGGAGACCAGCAGGTACTCCTTGACCCCCATATCCAAAAGCCGGGTGATGGCCCGGGGGGCGTCGTTGGTGTGAAGGGTGGACAGGACCAGGTGGCCCGTCAAGGCGGCCCGGGTGGCGATCTCCGCCGTCTCGGCGTCCCGGATTTCCCCGATCATGATGATATTGGGGTCCTGGCGGAGGATGTTCCGCAGGGCCTGGCCGAAGGTCAATCCAATCCTGGCGTTGGTCTGCACCTGGTTGACCCCTTTCATGAAGAATTCCACCGGGTCTTCCACCGTGATGATGTTCTTCTCCGGCGAGTTCAGGTGGTTGATGGCAGAGTACAGGGTGGTACTCTTCCCGCACCCCGTAGGCCCCGTCACCAGCAGCAGACCGTGGCTGGCCCGGATAATACCTTTGAAGGCAGCGAGGTTTTTCTCGTTCATGCCCAGCCTGTCCAGGTCCATGATGATCCGCTCCCGGTTCAGGAGCCGCAGCACCATCTTTTCCCCCCGGCAGGTGGGCAGGGTGGAGACCCGGATGTTGACCGTCCCCCCTTCCCCTTCCCCCTCCTCCTTCTCCCCTTGCCCCTCCATCGAAAAATCCATGCGGCCGTCCTGGGGCAGCCTTCTCTCGGCGATATCCATGCCGGCCAGGATCTTCAGCCGGGAGAGGATCAGCGGCTGGGTCTCCCGGGGCGGGGAAGAGACCCGGTGCAGCAGGCCGTCGATTCTCAGGCGGATGGAGAGGCCCCCTTCCCCCGGCTCGATATGGACGTCGCTGGCGCCGGCCCGGACGGCTTCCAGGATAAAGCTGTTGACCACCTGGACGATGGAGGGCTCTTCTGGAATCGCAGCAGACTCCCCCGGAGCCTGCCCCCTCCGGCCCCCGGCCCGCTCCGGCAGGGCCCTCCGGATGCCCTCCATAAAGCCTTTAAAGGCCTGTATCCCGGCCATTCCCTTACCTCCTCCGATTCCCCCCGGGGGGCCTCTTTGGTTCCTATCTGCCAACCCTTACATATGCTTGCATTTTTAGTATCTCTTAACTACCCACCTGTAATTTATAACGCCCGGGGGGTTGGCGCTGTTGCTTTATTTAGCCGCATTTTGTTGACTTTTTTTCCCACAAAAAAAAGGACCCTGACCGGTCCTGTATTTTACAAAGCTTTAAGGCCCTTATGAACTCCTTTTTTCGCAAATACTATCTGGCGGGGGGTTGCCGTGAAAACCGGATATTTTTCCCCTGTCCGGAAAGGCCCCTGAGTGGAAAAAGCCCCTGACCGGACAAGCCCTCCCATCCCCCCAGAAAATAACCCCTTCCCCCGAACCCTTTCCTACAACCCCAGGGCTTCCCGCATGGCCTGCCGGGGGGCCTGAACGCCGGTAAAGAGTTCAAAGCTCAGCACCGCCTGTTCCAGTAACATGGGCAGCCCGTTTTGCACCCGGCAGCCCAGGGACCTGCCCATCTTGATAAAGGGTGGTTCCTTGGGGTGGTAGCGTACATCGGAGAAAAAGGTATGGGGCCGGGCCTGGGCCAGGATCTGCAGGAACCATTCCTGACGGCTCTCCTCTTCCCCGGCCGGCAGGGTGTTGACGAGGAGGGTGGTCTCCCGGAGGCAGTCCTTGAACTCCCTGCCCCCCAGGGGCAGAGCCCGGGCCTCCAACTGGGGGTACTCCTCCTGCAGGGCCTTCAGCCAGGAATCCAGTTTCTCCGGCGAGCGCAGGGCAAAGGACAGGGCCGGGATATCCCCCTGGGCCAACCCGGCTGCGGCGGCCCGGGCTGCCCCGCCTCCCCCCAGGACCAGAGCCTTCCCTGCAGAAATTTCCTCCAGGGACACCTTGTACTGCATGCCCGTCAGGAAACCCTGGGCATCGGTATTGTACCCCACCAGGCGGCCCTCCTGGTTGACGATGGTGTTCACCGCCTCCAAAAAGATCGCATCAGGGGATACCTGGTCCAGGTGGGAGATGACCGCCTGTTTGTGGGGGGCAGTGACATTGACCCCGGCCAGGCCCAGGGAGCGGATGGCCTTTACTGCCCCTTCCAGTTCCGCCTCCTCCACCCGAAAGGGCAGGTAGCAGTAGTTCAACCCCAGGATGGCAAAAGCCCGGTTGTGGATGGCCGGCGACAGGGAATGCTCCACGGGCAATCCAAAAAGGCCTGTAATTTTCGTTTCTCCAGTGATTTTTACCATTGGGCACCTCCCGCACGCAGACTGCTGCTTTCCTTAATCAGGGAATTCTCCATAAAACCCTCATATCCTGCCGCCCGGGGGAGAAATACAAAAAGCCCGGACAGGGCCCGGGATGGCGCTCTTAAAATCCTTATTTGGGCAACTTCTTAAAAAGGAATTCGATTTCCAGGCCTTCCCTGCCCCTGCAGAGAGTGATGTCCTCCAGAGCCCTGCCCTGGCGGCCTTGCTCCTCCTTGACCCCCTCGAAGAGGAAACGCATCCGCTGCAGCAAGGGGCCCCTACCGGGGGGCAGCCTGTGCCTCATGGTTACCTGCTCTGCAATTTCCCTTTCTTCCCGTTCCACTGCCCGACCTCCCAGGGTTTGCTGACCCTAGTCTTCCCCCCTGGAAGAAATTCCATTCCCGCCGGGCTTAAGGGCACCGGCGGCGCCCCTCTTGCTGCCGCTTCTCCTTCAACCGCCTGTATCTCATCAGGCTGACCACCTTTTGCGGCCGCTGCCCTGTAAGCCATTTCCGGAAGCCCGCCACCCTTCCCACATAGGCCGTCACGATTCTCACCCCTTCACCCCCTGTGCCGAAACTTACCCTTTACGTCATTTTATGCAGACCGGAGGTAAATTATCGTGGGGCTCACAAAATTTTCCCGGGGAGAAAGCCCGCAAAAAAACCTGCCCTAGTAGAGCAGGCCTTTTTTCTTCAGCTTTCGGATCAGGATTTTTTCCACCTGGCGAACCAGGCGGGTGCCAAAAAACTCGTTTTGGGACAGGGGCGTCACCAGGATGGTGAAGAGGCCTGTCCGGTTCCCCCCCAGGATGTCGGTAAAGAGCTGGTCGCCCAGGACTGCCGTTTCCGAAGCATCCAACTCCATCTGCTCCAGGGCCCGGCGGAAGCCGCCCCGGCGGGGTTTTACCGCCTTGGAAACGGCGGGAACACCGGCCAGGGCAGCGAATTCCTCCACCCGGCCGGAAGAGTTGTTTGAGAGGATGCAAACCTTAAAGCCCGCATCCTTCAGGGTTTTAAACCAATTTTTCAGGGGCTCCTCCACCTGCTGGTCATTCCAGGCCACCAGAGTATTGTCCAGGTCTGTAATGACCCCCTTGATCCCGTTATCCTGAAGTTTTTTTATATTCAGTTCATAGATGGAATCCAGAACCAGGTCGGGAGAAAACTTTTGCAGCACCTTGAACCACCTCGCCTAGTATTATACCACATATGGCCCCCGATAACAGAAAAAAAGCGATCAACAGAAAGGGGGCAACAGAAAGGGGGCAACAGAAAAAATAAAAATACTGAAATAGAGCAGAAAAGCCGCCGAATGGCGGCCCTGTCTAGCTTTCCTCCCGGGAATCCTCGCTTTTCTTGAACTCCCCGGCAATTTTCTGCACGGCCTTCTTCTCGATCCGGGACACGTAGGAGCGGGATATCCCCAGGTGGGCGGCAACTTCCTTCTGGGTCTTCCGGACGCCGCTGGACAGGCCGTAGCGCATCATGAGGACGGTGCATTCCCGCTTTTTCAGTTTTTTCACCACCTTGTACAGGCGGCTCTGCAGAAGGCCTCTTTCCACCTCATCCAGGACCATGTCGGCGTCGGAACCCAGGATATCCATCAGGGAGATCTCGTTGCCTTCTCTGTCCACGCCGATGGGTTCCTGCAAGTACACGTCGTTCTTCGTCTTCTTGATGGCCCTTAAGTGCATCAGGATTTCGTTCTCGATGCAGCGGGCGGCGTAGGTGGCCAAACGGGTGCCCTTTTTGTGGTTGAAGGTGTTGATGGCCTTGATCAGGCCGATGGTCCCGATGGAGATCAGATCTTCCTGGTCTTCCCCGGTCTGTTCAAATTTCTTGACCATGTGGGCCACCAGGCGCAGGTTCCGTTCGATGAGGATGCGGCGGGCCTTGCCGTCCCCCTCCTGCATCCTGGCCAGGTATTCCTCCTCCTCCTTTCTCTTCAAGGGCCTGGGAAAGGAGTTGTTGCTGATATAGGCGGTAAAGGTGGCTAACTCCTTGAT
This sequence comes from Syntrophomonadaceae bacterium, assembly GCA_003561835.1. Classification (GTDB taxonomy): domain Bacteria; phylum Bacillota; class Dethiobacteria; order PWVN01; family PWVN01; genus PWVN01. The sequence continues at coordinate 1,796 of PWVN01000073.1, read as the reverse complement.
CAGCAAGGCCAAAAATGATAATAGGCCCAACAAGCGCAATCACCCCCCAAAGATTATTCTATGAGGGGTCTACTCCCTTTGTGCATGTCCAGCGGGTAAGGGCCTGAAATATTTACAGAGGGCGGTCAAGAAACCGGGGGGAAGCCCCATATCGTAGAGTCCGAAGGACGATGGTGCGAAGGCCCTCTTCGGGGAAGGGGAGGTGAATGCCGTAATACTCGCGACTCAACGAAAGTGAAAAAATCAAGCCTGACCCAGGATCTTCTCCAGGATTTCCCTGAAGACGGAGGCGGCGAAGGCGCTGCCCCGGGCCTTCTCGATGAAGACCACCACGGTGAAGCGGGGGGCTTCCCGGGGGGCAAAGCCGGCGATCCAGTAAAGGTACTCCCGCCTGCCGTCGATGTAGCGCCCCGTCTCCGCCGTTCCTGTCTTGGCCGCCGCCTCGAAGAGGGGAGAGGCGGCAGCCCTCCCCGTTCCCGTCGTCGTAACCTGATGGAGGATTTCCTTCAGGGCCGTCAGGGTACCCTGCTCCAGGACCCGGCCGCTCCGGTAGGCGGGGGACTTTTTGATGGTCATACCGGTGCGGGTGGTGATGCGGTCTACCAACCGGGGGGTGGGCAGGTAGCCGTCGTTGGCCAGGGCGGAATAGGCCCGGGCCAGCTGCAGGGGAGTTACGTCTACCGGCCCCTGCCCCATGCTGGCCAGGGCCAATATGCCCCTGTCCATCCCGGCCGGGGGCAGGTTCCCCGGGCTTTCCCACTCCAGGGGCAGGCCCGCCTCCCGGCCGAAGCCCAGGGCCTCGGCATAGCCCACCAGGGCCTGACCTCCCACTTCCCATCCCATGGAGATGAAGGCGCCGTTGCAGGACTGGGCCATGGCCTCCGCCAGTCCTACCCGGCCGTGCTCCCGGACGCAGAGGATCCGGCGCCCGCCCACCTCGATATAGCCGGGGCAGTCGTAGGAGAAATCCTCCACCGCCCTTCCCGTATCCAGGTAGGTGGCGGCCACCACCATCTTGAAGGTGGAACCGGGAGGGTAGCTGCTGATGGCCCGGTTCAGGAAGGGGAACCCTTCCCGCAGGGCGGCGGCGGTTTCGGTATCCGCGTACAGGGCCCCGATGTCCGCCTGATCAAAAGCCGGCAGGCTGGCCATGGCCAGGATATCCCCGCTCCAGGGATCCATGACCACCACGGCTCCCCGGATAATCCGCCGGGCCATGACCGCTTCCACCACCTGCTGGATCTCCCGGTCCAGGGTCAGGTGCACGTTGTAGGGTTTGGCGGCGCGGGTGTCCACCCAGTAGCGGTACCCCAACCCCTCAATCAAACGACGGCGGCCGTCCACCAGGGCCACCAGAGAAGCGGGCCTTTGGGGGCTGAGCTCCCCGTCGTAAGCCGCCTCGATGCCCATCAGGCCTTCCCGGCGGTCGGCGTAGCCTACCACGTGGGGCGCCAGCCTCTCCGGCCCGTACCGGACGGTGATTTCCGTCCGCAGGATCCCCGGGGGCAGGGGCTGGTCCTCCCGGAAGCGGCTCTCAGCCCCTTCGGCCAAAATCAGGGGCCGGGGGGAGGCGGCTCCATTCCCCGTAAGCTGCTCCACCCCCGGGACCCAGGGGTACTCCGACGCCACCTCTTCCTCCCGGCCCCGGAGCTGGCCCGGCAGGGCCACCAGGGCGTCATAGGTGTGGGAGCCCGTCAGGGAGCGGCCGTGACGGTCGAATATCTCCCCGCGGCCGCTGCTCAGAACCAGGGTTTCCGTCCTTTGCCCCACCGCCAGGGCTGTCAGGGAGCGGCTGC
>PWVN01000062.1 GCA_003561835.1 Syntrophomonadaceae bacterium | reverse complement strand
GGCCCCTGCCTGAAGGATTTCCACCAGGGTTTCATCGAAGACCCTTCCCTCCCGTCGGAAGCCCCCGGGGGCGCCGGGGATCAGGCAGTGGGAAAGGTCGCCGCTGGCCAAAATCACGGTTTTACGCTTTAATGCAGCGGCGGTTTCTTCCAGAGTCTTCCCAAATTCATAGAGATCCCGGTAAGGGTAAAGACCATACGTCATGTTGACGTACCTGGCCTTCACCCCGGCTTTTTTCAGAAAGAGCATGGGCACCAGGGCGCCGTGGTCCAATCGATGGCGCACATCATACCGGTAGGATTCCCGGGGCTCCACCCGCAGGAGGGCGACAGGGCCTTCTTTGGTTTTTTCCTGCAGGGTCGTTATAAACTCTGTGTCCACCTCCACCTGGACCCTTTCGGCCGGGGCACCGAAATTGCCGAGATCCCCCTTAAGGGTCTCTCCGTCAAAAACGGCCACTGCATCCTGGAAGAGGGGTCCGTGGGGAGAGATGAGGACGATGGTGTCGGGGTTTTGGGCAGCGATCTCCCGGGACAGTTCCTCCATGGCCGCGATGGTGCGGGAAACTTTTTTTGTTTCGCCCCGGCCCACGGAAGCGATGATGATGGGGGGGTGGGGGGCCAAGGCCACCAGTTGAATGCCGGGCATGGCAAACCCTCCTTGGAAAAAATAATAGACACCCTATATATCCTTAAACAGGGGGAAGGATTTTCCTGCCATTTACAATGAAAGATAAGGAAATATTCTGAATACCCATCTCCCCCGAGCTTTTCCAATCCCCTGTTCCATGACTCCCACGGTCAATTTCCCGTGACAAGCTCCCGGCCCAGGTTTATCATGGTGATAATGACTTCGGTGGCGGTGGGGATGTTCACCCCGGCCACCACCAGAAGGGCATAGGCGGCGGCTCCGGACCAAAAGCCAAGGAAGACGGCCAGGTCCCACCATTTCCGGTAGACGACCAGGGGAGGGGCCTGAATCCCCAGGATGAGCAGCATGACGAAAGCTGTGCCAATCATTTTGCAGCCACCTTTCTTATCAGCGAATGATCATGGGGTCCTTGATGATTCCAGTCCGCCGGACATTGGCATCCACCATGATGTTCACCCGAATCTCGGGATAAATTTCGTCCCAGCGGGCAGACAGGCGGCGCCATTCCTGGGGCTTTGTCCGGTAAAGCAGGTTTCCAAAGCCGAATACATCCGAGTTCAGTTCCTGCTGGGCCTTGTCCAGGGCTGCTGTAACATCATTCCGGATGGCCTGGGCCAGGCGCCGGTCCAGGGAGCGGGTGTATTCCGATTCCGAGTCAAGCCACTCCCTGCTGGTCAGGGTTTCCTGCAGGCGGCCGTCGGCCTGGATTTCCAGGGTAACGGTTACCCGGTCCCCCTTCACCTCGGCCCGCATCCGGGAGGCAGCCTGGAATACTTCCACCGTGGTGGGCTTCCCCCCCTCCAGGGGGCTTTGAAGCACATATACGACTCTGTTTATCTCTCCAAGGACCCAGTTTAGCCCCCGGGTCTCTTTTTCATCCAGCCACCCCACCATCTTATCCCCTCTGAAGACGGCCAGCCCCGTGACTTCCACCGGAGCTTCGCCGATCATTTTCCCCTCCTCGTCGGTCATCAAATGGAGCCTGGGGACGGCCGCCTCCCAGCCCGGCTGGGTAAAGGTGTTATAGATATTGCGCAGAATCATATCCCGGGTTACCGCCCTTTCCTGGCTGGCATGCAAATGGTGGCGGACAACCCCCACGGCCCCGACTTCCTCCAGGGCAAAATCGGCTTCCAGGGCCTTACGGATGTCCCCCTCCACCACCATGGGATGGGCCACCAGGCGAAACTGTCGTTCCCGGTCCAGAAAATCAACCACTGTTTCCAGTCCCCGGCGGGCCAGGTCTTTGGAAAAGAGGATTACGGCAGTATGAGTATAGTTGATTTGGCGGCTGGATTTGATTACCAGGTTCCGGCTGGCCATTAAAGGAGTCTCTCCCGAAGCCGCCACCACCCAGACGGCCTCCTGGGTACCCCCCCCTCCCGCTTCCGGGCCTTCCCCCCCCATCCCCAAGGGGTTGGCGATCTGGGCGATGATTTTGTACTCTCCGCTTTTTTCATCCACATCGAAACCAAGGCCCAGGACCAGGGCCAGCTGTTCCGGCTCCTGCCGGTCCCAGCAGCCCGAAAGGGCGGGAGAAAATAGGCAAAGGGTCAAAAAGACAGCCAGCACCTTCCTATTCACCTTCCTCCCCCCTCCTCCGAGGCCGGGTTTTGCCCCAGCAATCTTCGCACCAGGTAGGCCAGCCAGAGAAGGCCATAAGGGATCAGGATCAAAGAAATACCATACAGGCCCATATACTCAGGAGTAAGGAAGGAGCGGATCTCAAAGACATTGTCAAAATTGTGGATGGTGATGACTGCCCAGGTGGCCCCCATGGGCAGAAGGACGTGGCGGTAATCGCTGATCCTGAAGGCCTGGGCTGTTCCCTGAGCGCCGCAGTAAATAAAGGTGGACAGACCGACGAAAAGGCCCAGGCCCCAGGCAAAGATGGCCAGGATTTCGATACGCTCCAGGAATTCGCTCAGCTGTATATTGCGGAGGGCTTTGAAAAAAGGGAAGGTGGTCCGGGCCCCCTCATCGGGGCCCAGAATCCCCACCGTCATTACCGTAACACCCAGGATTAGGAGGGATGAAGCGAGTATTGCCCAAAATGCCGACCTCAGGGCCCTTTTGGGTTCCGTCAGCTTCGGGATGAGAATCCCCACCACCAGGAGCTGCGCCGTCATGGCGATGGATACGATGCTCCCTCCCAGGACGGGTATAATGCCCCGGGCCAGGACGGGCTGCAGGTTTAAGAATTCTGCTTCAAAAAAAAGGGAACCGATGCTGACCAGGAGCATGGCCAAAAAAAGGGGGAAGATGATATCCGCCACCCGGCCGATGACCTCCATGCCGGCCAGGGCTGCCGTCGTTGCCACCACCACCACGCTGGCGGTGATAAAGGAGATGGGGGTTTCTGGAAGAAAACCCACGATAATCATCTCGCTGTAGAGCCGGACATCGATGGAGGCGAGATGAAGAAAAGACCAGAGGATCAGAAGGGACAGCAGGGTTCCTGCCCCCTTCCCCAGAAGTTTCTGAGCGATCTCCACCACCGTCAGGCGGGGGAAACGGATGCCCAAACCGGCAATAACAGTCACCACAAAGAGGCCGGCCACCAGGAGCAAAATTGCTGAAGCCCAGGCATCCTGGAGGGCATCGGCGCTGGTCAGGAGGGGCAGGTTGGCGATGGCCACGGTAACCCGCATGATGATCAGAATGTACAGGAGCTGCCGGTTGGCGAATTTCTCAACTCTCATCTTCCGGGCCCTCCTCTTTTTTATCCCAGGGAAATACCTGAAAATGCTTATCCCTGATTTTGTTGCTGCTCCGTTGAGGCTCCCTGAAGCCGGTAAGCCTGGGCCGGTAGGCGGCATTCCAGTTCCAGGTACGGATCAGGTGGTCCCGGATCATATCCCCCCAGATCAAGGGGGCCGAGGGGGACATGTAGGGAACGCCGAAGGAGCGGATGGAACAGACGTGAATCAGGAGCAGGAGGACGCCAAACTGGATGCCAAAAAGGCCGAAGACCGCCCCCAGGGCGATGAAACTGAAGCGGAGGAGGCGGCCGGCAATCCCCAGGGCAAAATTGGGAGTGGCAAAGGAGGCGATGGCCGTCAGGGCCACCACGATGACCACGGGGGGAGAAACGATGCCGGCGCTGATGGCCGCGTCCCCCAGAACCAGGGCCCCCACGATGCTGATGGCGGGGCCGATGGAGGCGGGGAGGCGGACTCCTGCCTCCCTCAAGACCTCAAAAACGCTCTCCATGATGATGAGCTCCACCACCACGGGAAAGGGAACCCCTTCCCGGGTGGCGGCAATGCGCAGAAACAGAGTGGTGGGAAAAATCTCCGGGTGGAAATTGATGATGGCCACATACATGCCGGGCAGAAAGGTGGCCAGGATGATGGACAGGTAGCGCAGAACCCGGAGGAAGGTCCCAGCGATGGGCTTTTCAAAATAGTCATCAGGGGCATGGAGCATATTAAAAAAGGTGGTGGGGAAGAGGAGAACAAAGGGACTGCCGTTG
>PWVN01000050.1 GCA_003561835.1 Syntrophomonadaceae bacterium | reverse complement strand
GAGGAATAACATGAGAAAGGCTTTGAGGATCCCGGTTTTATGCCTGCTTCTCCTCTTTACCCTCACTCTGCTGCTGCCGCCGTCGCCCCTGGAAGCCCGGGTGTATACCCTTTCCTTTTCTTCTGCCTGTAAAGGAGGCAGTATTCCCGCAAGCCGCTTCTCCTTCCCCCTGCGCCTGGTGATCAACCTGCGTTCCTCTGCTGCCCGGGCTTCAGGGGTAGAAGTACATCTCTTACATAGGGTAGTTCGGGGACAGACCCTCTACGGCATTGCCCGGCTCTACAACGTTGAACTGTCTCGGCTGATGTCAGCCAACGACCTGCAGTCTTCCCTGATCCATGCAGGACAGATGTTGCGAATCCCCCTCACCGGGCCTGGCAAGGTGCCCGCCCCGGCGCCAGAGCCCAAACCTGTCCCGGAATCAAAGCCGGCGCCCACCCCGGTGCCGGAACCCAAACCTGCTCCGCAGCCCGAGGCGGTGCCGGCGCCCAAACCTGTTCCGGAACCTGAGCCGGCGCCACAGCCCCAGCCCACGCCGCCGTCTTCGGCTCCAGGCACCGGTGTCCGGGCTGAGGAAGCCAGAATGCTGGAACTGGTCAATCAGGAAAGGGCCCGGGCCGGAGTGCCCCCCCTGGCCCTCCACACCCGGCTGTCGGAAGTGGCCCGCTTGAAGAGCGAGGATATGGTGAAGCACGACTACTTTGCCCACCAATCCCCCACCTACGGTTCCCCCTTCGAGATGATGCGCTCCTTTGGCATCACCTACAGCCTGGCGGGAGAAAACCTGGCCAGGGTTTCCACCGTGGACAGGGCCCATACAGCCCTCATGAATTCTTCGCGTCACAGGGCCAACATCCTGAACGCCAATTACACCTACATCGGCATCGGTATGGTCCAGGGGAGCCGGGGGCAGTATTATACCCAGATGTTCATTCGGGCCCGCTAAAGCCTTCTTTTAAAAAAATGGCAAAAAAATAAAAGAGCCGGTAATTTTGACAGGCATGAAAACCTGAGGGCGGTAAAAACTAAGACTGTCACCACGACACTGCAAAAAGGAGTGACATAATTCCTATGCCGAGTCGCAGGCCCATCATGTCAGACAAGCTGAAGCTGGAACTGGCAGAGGAACTGGGAATTGGTGATATCGTCCGCACAGAAGGTTTCGGCCCTGTTTCTTCCAGAAACTGTGGAAATCTGGTAAAGAAAGCCATAGAACGGGCGGAAAGGCTTCTGGAAGAACAGTAGGAAGTTTCACGGCGGGGACACGCAGAGGCGTGTCCCTTTTCCGAAATATAGGAGGTGTACGCCGGCAATTAGAGGATTTTCCGGTATTTGTGTTGAAGATTATCCCGATGATCTGGATTTGAGGAGTTGTTCGCCATGAAGCCACGGGAATTAAAAACCCTCAAGGATGTTCACATGATGAGGGTGGATGAAAACAGGCCCTTTTACTCCGCCACCCACGAAGAGATTCTGGCGGGGCACACCACGGACATTTATTTCGTGCGCACCCGGGAACTCCTGGAGCACTTTCAACTGGGCACCACGGAAGTTGCGGCGGAAATTTTCGCCAACAGACCGGGGATTCTGGCGGGGGTAAAGGAGGCGTTGAATTTGGTCCGGGGCAGGAAGGTGGAAGTCTTTTCCCTGGAGGAAGGACAGGCCTTTGCTAAAAAGGAAGTCATCATGACCCTCCGGGGCGCCTATGATGATTTCGGTATCTATGAGACGGCCCTTTTGGGCATTTTGGCCAGTTCCAGCGGCTGGGCCACGGCCGCCGGCCAGGTCAAGGAGGCGGCGGGGCCCTTGCCTGTCTACTGTTTTGGGGCACGGCACCTGCACCCTGCCGTGGCTCCCGTTATGGAACGGGCAGCCATCGTGGGAGGCGCCACCGGTTGCAGCTGCATCCTGGGGGCAAAGCTCCTCAACCGCAGCCCCGTGGGCACCGTCCCCCATGCCGTCTTTATCATTGTGGGGGATACCCTCCGGGTGGCCGAGGCCTACCACGAAATCATGCCCGCCGATGCTCCCCGGGTGATCCTGGTGGACACCTTCAAGGACGAGGCGGAGGAAACCCTGCGGGTGGCCCGGGCCCTGGGCCGGGACCTCTTCGGCATCCGGCTGGACACCCCCAGCGAACGGGGGGGCGTGACCCCGGGATTGGTGCAGGAGATTCGGGCCCGCCTGGACCAGGAAGGCTTCCAGGAGGTAAAGATCCTGGTTTCCGGCGGCATCACGCCGGAAAAGGTGGAAATCCTGGCAGCGGCGGGAGCCGCTGCCTTCGGCGTGGGAAGTTATATTTCCCGGGCCCCGGCCATAGACATGACCATGGATCTGAAGGAAGTAGACAAAAAGAAAATCGCCAAACGGGGCCGAATTCCAGGCCTCAGGGAAAATTCCAGGCTGCAGAGAATCCTGTAAGCTTTCGAGCGGGGACCGGAGGAGAGGGGAATGGTTTTAGGCTTAGCGGGCATCGCCGTCGCCATAAGCCTGATTATTTGGTTGACGCACCGCAAATGGAAATTGGGCTGGGCCATGCTGATGGGTTCATTACTGGTGGCAGTTTTCAACAGGTTTACCCCCCCGTTGGTCCTGGGGACCCTCTGGGGGGCCCTGGCGAGCCCCACCACCTTGAACCTGCTCTTTATCATCGGGGCCATCACCGTCCTGGGCTACATGCTGCGTCAGATCGGCAGCCTTAAGGCCATGATCCGGGACCTGAACCGCCTGGTCAGGGATGTCCGGCTCCTCATGATGCTGATTCCGGCCCTGGTGGCTCTCCTCACCATCCCCGGAGGGGCCGTTTTTTCCGTGCCCATGATGGAGCCCCTGGGGCTGAAGGTCAAGATGAGGGCCGAGTCCATCGCTGCGGCCAACATCATCTTCCGCCACCTGGCATACATGATTTTCCCCTTCTATTCCACCCTTCTCCTGATGGCGGAAATTTCCCGGGTGGATGTCTATTTTCTTATCCGCTACAACCTCCCCGTCTTCTTCCTGGCCGTGATATTTTCCTATTTCTACTTCTTTCGCGGGATTCCCCGGGACGCCGGCAAAAATCAGGAGGCCCGGCTGAACCCGACCAATGCCTTTGCCCTCCTGGTTAGCGCTTTTCCCTTTGTCCTCGTCCTGGTGCTGGGGGTTGGCTTTAAACTGTACTTTCCCCTGGCCCTTCTGGCGGGGATTCTCTATGTGATCTTCGTGGGCAACCCTGACCGGGAAGAAAGGGGGACCATCAGAGAGCGGCTGGCCCTGGTGGTTCCGGGCATCGACTGGTCCCTCATGCTGGCCATTGCGGGCATCATGGTTTTCAAGGACTTTGTCCAGGCCTCCGGGGCCCTGCAGGACCTATCCCTTCTCCTGCTGGGCCTGGGTATCCCCCTGCTGCTCCTGGCCGTCCTCTTTCCCCTGCTGACGGGCCTGATTACCGGCAACAACGCTGCCTCCCTGGGAATTACCGTGCCCCTTTTTCTGCCCCTGCTGCCCCCGGGGGCCCTGGGGGAAGCATACCTGGCTGTCATGTATCTGAGCGGCCTCATGGGCTACCTGGCATCCCCCTTTCACATGTGCCTGATCCTCAGCACCCAGTACCTGCAGGCCTCCCTGCCCCGGGTCATCAGGATGGTACTGGCCGTGAGCCTGACCATCATCGGGTTTTCCCTGGTCTTCCTCCTGTTTTATTCCGCAGGATAGAGTTTTGCTGACCGGGTACCCTGAAACCGGGGTGTTTTCCAGTTCTGCAACGAAATTGCCCTGCCCGGCAGGAAGACGCTTTTCCGGGTCGAATACTTCCTGTACCTGGAGGAGGGAAAAACGTGAAACTCATTGCCGAGGCCAGAGCCAAAATCAACCTGGCTATCGATGTCCTGTACAGGCAGGAGGACGGGTATCACCAGGTGTGCATGCTCCTGCAGAGCATCTCCCTGGCAGACCGCCTCTTTTTTGCCCCCCGCAGCCAGGGGATTTCCCTATCCTGCAGCGATCCCCGGCTGGGCTCTGGTGAGACAAACCTGGTCTACCGGGCCGCCCTGGCCCTGCAGGACCGCCTGCCTCACCGCCCCGGGGCGGAAATCCATGTGGAAAAGAGGATCCCCATGGAAGCAGGCCTGGGAGGCGGGAGCAGCGATGCGGCGGCGGCCCTTCTGGCCCTGAAGGAACTGTGGCATATGGACCTGTCCCGAGAAGACCTGGAAGAAATCGCCTTTTCCCTGGGGGCCGATGTTCCCTTCTGCCTGACGGGGGGGACTGCCCTGGTCCAGGGGGTGGGAGAGAGGGTTAAGGCCCTGCCCCCCTTCTCCTGCCTGGCCCTGGCCCTGGTCAAGCCCTCCTTCGGCCTTTCAACAGCGGGGGTTTACAATTCCCTGGACCTGGACAAAGTCCGGAACAGGCCTGATTTTGAGGCCCTGATCGCCGCCCTTGGGGGGGGAAAGGGGGAAGAGGCCTTCCCCCACATGGTCAATGTTCTGGAAGAGGGGACGGGAAGCAAGAAAAGGGATATTGCCGCCCTCAAGGAGGCCCTCATGGAGGCGGGAGCCCTCAAGGCCCTCATGTCGGGAAGCGGGTCAGCCGTTTTCGGTTTCTTTTCCGGGATGGACCAGGCGGCCCGGGCCGTTTCCCGCTTCAGGTCCCGGGGATTGTGGGCGGAAACGGCGACCTTAAGCCCTGCAGGGGTTGAAATCAAGGCCCGGTAACAGAAAGGAGTCGGTTGCACAATGATTGCTCTGGTGATGGCGGGGACGGCGGAAGAAAGCGAATTGACGAGACAGACGGGGGTCGCCAACAAGAGTTTCATCACCCCGGGCGGGAAGACAGCCCTGGCCTATATCCTGGAAGTGCTCCGGGAGGTGGAGGAAATCTCCCGCATCGTTGTAGTGGGCCCCCCCGAAAGCCTGCAGGCCCTTAAGGGGGAGTTTGACTTTGAAATCGTGCCGGAGGAGGGCAGCATTGCCAAAAACCTGTCGGCCCCCTTAAACAAAGGGCTGCTTGAGGGCCCCTTTCTCCTGGTAACGGGGGATATCCCCCTGCTGACCCGGGAATCCCTGGAGGATTTTCTCGCCCGGTGTAAACCCTACGAGCTGGATTTTTACTATCCCATCATTCCCAGGGAAGCGGTGGAAAAACGCTATCCGGGAACCAAGCGCACCTACGTCCCCATGAAGGAAGGAGTCTTTACGGGCGGGAACATCTTTATCGCCAGGGCGGAGAAAGTCCGGGAAGCCCTGCCCCAGGTGGAAGACTTCTTCCGTCTCCGGAAGTCCTTCGTCAAGATGGTGGGCAAACTGGGGCCGGTGTTTATCCTCAAGTACATAACCCGCCGGCTGGTCATCGCAGACCTGGTGAAGCGCTTCAAAGTCCTATTCAATGTGGAGGCCGAAGCCGTGGTAACCTGGTATCCCGAAATCGGCACGGACCTGGACAAAGTCAGCGATCTGGCTTTTTTTCAGGAGCAGCTGGGGAGTTGACCCGGGAAGCGATTTTTGGCCCGGCTTTCTGGTTTATGGTGACAGGGCACTCCTTATAAGATTTTTGTGAATTTTTCCTCAATCCGGCAGGGATTTCCCGACGGGTGTGGAATTTAGTTCCCATAGTCAAGCTTTAAGGGCCCAACACAACATGAGGGGAAGGTGGTGAAGCTGCGATGCAGGTTACCGACGTCAGGATTCGTAAAATTACCAATGAAGGCCGGATGAAAGCAATCGTTTCCATTACTATCGATGATCAGTTTGTTGTCCATGATGTTCGGGTGATTGAAGGTAACAACGGGCTTTTCGTGGCCATGCCCAGCAAGAGGACCCCGGATGGAGAGTTTAAAGATATTGCCCATCCCATTAACACGGAAACCCGAGAGTTGATCCAGATGGCTGTCCTTACCGCCTACAGCGATGAGCTGGAAAAAGAGATCGTGGGAGCATAAGGAGCAGGAGCTCCTTTTTTTGTTGTCTTACTGACAAAAGTGCGGCAATTTTATTGCAGCAGGGCATTCTAACAGGCAGGGGATTTTTTTTTGGGGCCGAATATATAATAGAAGTTCCCCGGAGGTGAACCATGGAAACAACGGCCATCGTGCTGGCTGCCGGTGAAGGAAAGAGGATGAAGTCCGCCACCCCCAAAGTTCTGCACAAAGTTTGCGGCAGGAGCCTCCTGGAGCATGTCCTCGGGGCCGCCGCCGCCGTATCCCAGCGCCAGGTGGTGGTGGTGGGCCACGGCAGGGACAGGGTCATGGCGGAGACGGGCCCGGGCTGCGAGTACATAACCCAGGAAGAGCAGCTGGGCACGGGCCATGCGGTGAAGATGGCGGAAGCCTACCTGGACTGCCCCGAAGCCTTGATTCTCTGCGGGGATACCCCCCTTTTGAACAGTTCCCTGCTGGCCTCCCTCCTTAAGGTTCACCGGGAAGAAGGCGCCCTGGGTACGGTGCTGACGGCCCGGGTGCAGAGACCTGCCGGCTACGGGCGGATCCTGCGGGGAGAGGGGGGGCGGGTTCTGAGAATCGTGGAAGAAGGGGATGCTTCTCCCGAGGAGAGAAAGATACAGGAGATCAATACCGGCACCTACTGCTTCCACGGCCCCTCCCTGAGGCGGGTTCTCGACGGCCTGTCTGCGGATAATGCCCAGGGGGAATACTACCTGACGGATGTGCTGGAGATCCTGGCCCGGGAGGGCAAAACCGCTGCCTTTGACCTCCCGGACTACCGGCTGGCCCTGGGGGTCAACTCCCGGGAGGAGCTGGCGGAGGCGGCCCGGATCATGCGGGAGGTGATCAACCAGGGCCTGATGCAGTCCGGGGTGACCCTGGTGGACCCCCGGGCCACCTACGTGGACGCCGGCGTTGAGGTCCTGGAGGATACGGTGATTTATCCCAACACCGTGATCCAGGGAAACAGCTTGGTGGGCCGGGGATGCTCCCTGGGCCCCAACTGCCGGATTGTGGACGGGGTTTTGGAAGATGGGGTCACCTTTCGGGAGAGCCTTCTGGAAGGCAGCACGGTGCCCCGGGGTTCCATCGTCGGCCCCTTTGCCTGGATCAGGGGAGAATGAGCAGCAGGCCGGGGACCTGGGGTAAGGATAAAATCAGCGACCGGGAGGAATTGAAGTGTACAATGGCAGGAAGAAGTTAAAAATCTTTACCGGCTCCGCCAACAGGGATCTGGCCCAGAGGATTGCCTCTCACCTGAACATTCCCCTGGGGGCCGCCCGGGTCATCCGCTTCAGCGACGGGGAGATTACCATTGTTATTGAAGAGAGCGTGCGGGGCGCCGACGTTTTCATCGTGCAGCCCTTGAGCTCCCCGGCCAATGAAAACATCATGGAGCTCCTCATCATGATCGATGCCATGAAGCGGGCCTCCGCCAAGGCCATCAACCTGGTAATCCCCTACTACGGGTATGCCCGCCAGGACAGGAAGACGAAGGCCCGGGACCCCATTACCGCCAAGCTTATCGCAGACCTGCTGACGGCGGCAGGGGCCCACCGGGTGGTGACCATGGATCTCCACGCCGGGCAGATCCAGGGATTCTTCAATATCCCTGTGGACCATCTGCTGGGCATCCCCATCCTGGCCAAGTACTTCCAGCAGCGGGACCTATCCCAGACGGTGGTGGTGTCCCCCGACATGGGAGGGGTTACCCGGGCCCGGGACCTGGCGGAAAAGCTGCAGCTGCCCATGGCCATCATCGATAAACGGCGGCCGGAGCCCAATGTTTCGGAGGTTATGAATATCATCGGCAAGGTGAGGGGGAAAAAAGTCATCATCATCGATGACCTCGTGGACACGGCCGGGACCATCGTTCAGGGTTCCCGGGCCCTCCTGGAGCAGGGGGCCGTGGAGGTTTCAGCCTGCTGCATCCACCCCGTCCTGTCAGGCCCCGCCCTGGAAAGGCTGCAGGCGTCTCCTGTAAAGGAGATGGTGGTTACCGACACCATCCCCATCCCGCCGGGCAACAATTTGGACAAGATCAAGGTCCTCTCCGTGGCTTCCCTCATCGGGGATGCCATCATCCGGATTCATGAAGAGCTGTCGGTGAGCAAGCTTTTCGAATGAACGCCTCTGTTTGACTCCTGCCATATTGTGGGGTATAATACATAAGTATTTTATTCAAGAGACAGACAGGAGGAAACGTTCATGGAACGACAGGCCCTCAAGGCAGAAGTGCGAACGTTGACGGGCAAGGGTCACAACAGGAGGCTGCGGGGTGCGGGCAAGGTGCCCGGAATCGTCTACGGCATGCAGGGTGACGTGATTCCCCTGCAGCTGGACCGCTCCGCCCTTCTCCAGGCCGTCAGCACTTCGGCGGGATACAATATTTTGCTGGAACTGGATATCGCCGACAGCACAAAGGAAACCGTCATGATCAAAGAGCTGAAGCGGGATATCATGAGGAAAGACCTCTTCACCCATGTGGATTTTATCCGGGTGTCCCTGAAGGACAAGCTGGAAGTCAACGTGCCCCTGGTGATTACCGGCGAGCCCCGGGGCGTCCAAGAGGGGGGCATCCCCCAGATCCAGCTCCGGGAAATCACCCTCCTTTCCCTGCCCACGGAAATTCCCGAAAATGTTTCCGTGGATGTCAGCGAACTGAAGGTGGGGGACAGCCTTTCGGTGAAGGATATCGAGTTTTCTCCCGGCATTGAAGTTCTGAGCGACCCGGATGAATTGATCTTCAGCGTCCTGGCGCCCAGGCTGGAGGAAGAATTGGAAGAAGAAGAAGTGGAAACCGGAGAAGAGGGAGAAGAAGCAGCACCCGAGTCCGCCGGGGAAGGGGCGGAAGAGGAGTAATACCGGAGAGCACCCCTCCAAAGGGGGTCTCTTTTTTCGTCAGGAGGTTTGGGCATGCTTCTCCTTGTGGGCCTGGGGAATCCGGGGTACCAGTATGCATGGACCCGGCATAACGTGGGGTTTTGGACCATCGACAGCCTGGCCAAGGCGTTGAAAATACCCCTGCGAAATTTGAAGCACCAGTCCCTGATGGGTTCAGGGGTTTACCAGGGCACCGGGGTGGTCCTGGCCAAACCCTTGACCTTCATGAACCGTTCCGGGGTGGCTGTTGCCGGCCTGGCCGGAATGTACAAGATTTCACCGGAAGAAATCCTGGTCATTCACGATGACCTGGACCTGCCCCCGGGAAAGTTGAGGTTGAAGGCCCGGGGGGGCAGCGGCGGCCACAAAGGGGTGAAATCCCTGATCTATCACTTGAAATCGGAAGATTTTAACCGCTTGCGCATCGGTATCGGTCGTCCCCTTCCCCTGGATGCGGAGAACCCGGCAGCGGACCACGTCCTTGCCCCCTTCTCCGCCGGGGAAGAGGAAGTCATGGCACAGGCCCTGCCCCGGGCGGTGGATGCCGCCCTCCACTTCATCCGCTTTGGGATTCTGGACGCCATGAACCGCTACAACTAGGACCAAGAACCCCCTTTGGGGGCTCATCTCAGGGTTTTGTGCATTTTCACATAACCTTTGCAAGGGCTGGAGGTATAACGTCAGGGTAAATTTCACATAATATATAGAACTGGCTCCCCTGCTGTCCGCCGCCGGCCATCTGGCCTTCGGCGGCCTGATCCAGTTATCTACAATTTGACCGGCTCCCTGGGGTATGGGGTCATGGCGGCGGCAGCAGTCCACTGCTTCTTGAACCTGAGTATCCCCCTGATCATTTACCGGGGAGGGAAGGAGAACCCATGAAAAGGGTATGCGAACTGTGCCGGAGAAGCTTTGGGGGCCCGGGAGGGGAAGCCTCTCCGGAAACGTTGACGGCGGATTCCCCTGAAGGTATAATGTTGGAAGATGCTTCCGCCGGGCTGTTTGCCCGGCTCTGCCCCCAATGCGGGAGGGAGGCCTTTGAAGAGGAAACCCTGACTCCGCCTGCCTATCCTTACCGGCATTAGGGTTTTTGCAGTGCTTTTGGCCCGAAACAAGCCTTGGGCTGCATTATAACCAGGGTTTTTTTCCATGTTCAAGGAGGATGTTTAATTTTGCGATTTCTGCTGCCCGAAATTTGCGAACTGCCCCAGGTGAAGGAGGTGCTGGCCTCCCGGGACCGCTGTCTTTTGACAGGGGTGGAAGGCTCCTGCAAACACCTGGTTATGGCCTCCCTCTACTCCCGGCTCCCCCATTCCTGCATCATCGTAACGGCGGACAATACCCGGGCCGAGGGGGCTTATGCCGACCTGGCACCCCTCTTTCCCGGGGAAGTGGAACTCTTTCCCGGGGAAAACCTGCTGTATTTTTCGGAAATGCTGAGCCGCAGCTATGAAATCTCCGAGGCCCGGTTAAGCCTCCTCTACAAGCTGGCCAGCGGCGAGAAAAAACTCCTCATAGCCCCCCTCCAGGCCCTGCTGCCCCGGCTGCTGCCTCCGGCCCTGTGGAAGGGTCGGGCCTTGCACCTGATAAAAGGAGAAACCCTGGACGTGACAGCCCTGCCGGAGAAACTGGTGGATATGGGGTACCGCCGGGTATCCCTGGTGGAGGACCGGGGGCACTTCAGCCTCAAGGGAGGAATCCTGGATGTATACTCCCCCGGGGAGGACTGGCCTCTCAGGGTGGAGTTCTTTGACGACGACATCGATTCCCTGCGCTTCTTTGACCCGGCGACCCAGCGATCCCGGGCCCAAGCGGAAGGGGCCGTCATCATCCCCGCCGGGGAGTTCTTCCTTACCTCCACCCTGTTCCGGGAGGGGGAGGAAAGGATCATGGCAGAGGCCCGGAAAACGGCGGAGGCTTTCCAGAAGGAGGGCAACCTCCCGGGGGCGGAAAGGGTTTTGGAGCGAAGCGGGAATTTTCTCAGGAGACTCCGGGAAGAAGGGCCCTTCCCCGGGGTGGAGCAGTACTTTTCCTTTTTTTACGCCAAAGGGGCATCCCTCTTCGACTACCTGCCGGAAGGCGGCAGCGTCATCCTGGATGAGCCCCTGCGTCTGGAGGAAACCTTTGCAGAATTATGGCAGCAGCTTAAGAACATGGAAGCCTCCCTCATACTGCAGGGAGACCTTTTGCCCACCCAGACCCAATATTACTTTACCTTCCCGGAGCTCCTGAGGGGGTACAGGGGGGACCTGACGGCCTTCTCCCTCTTTTCCAGGAACTTCGCCCATCTGGAAACCACCCGGACCCTGAGCCTGGATACCCGGACCCTACCCCGGTACCAGGGGGATTTTAAGCTCTTTCTGGGGGAAATCAGGGAATGGGCCAAAAACGGCCACCGGATCCTCCTGGCCTTCAGCCGGGTCGGGGAGGCGGAGGGTATCCGGACCTTTCTGGAGGAACAGGGGCTGGCTCCCCTGCTGCTGAAGGAAATCCGGGATTTAAGGGACCTGCCCCCGGCGAAGCCCGCTATTACCTCTTCTTTCTGTGCCAACGGTTTCCTGCTGCCCGCAGCGAAGCTGGTGGTAGTGACGGAACGGGAAGTCTTGAAAAGGCAGCGGAGGGTCCGGGCAAAGCAGAAGCGCAAAGAAGCCCTGAGGGTGGCCGACTACCGGGAGTTAAAAATCGGGGACTATGTGGTTCACGAACAGCACGGTATTGGCAGCTATCAGGGGATCCGCACCCTTAATATCGGAGGAGTCCACAGGGATTACCTCTTTATCAAATACAGCGGGACGGATAAACTCTTCATCCCCACGGATCAGATCGACAGCATCCGCAAGTACATCGGCGTGGAAGGCAAGAGCCCCCGGCTCTCCAGTTTGGGAGGCCAGGACTGGAACCGGGTAAAGGCCCGGGTACGGGAATCGGTGGCAGAACTGGCCCGGGAACTTCTGGGCCTTTACTCGGAACGGGAGGCAGCCCGGGGTTTTGCCTTTTCCCCGGACCAGGCCTGGCAGCAGGAGTTTGAGGACCGGTTCCCCTATCAGGAAACCAGGGACCAGTTGAGGGCAGTGGCCGATGTGAAGAAGGATATGGAAGATGGCCGCCCCATGGACCGCCTGATCTGCGGGGATGTGGGGTTCGGCAAGACGGAAGTGGCCCTTCGGGGGGCCTTCAAGGCCATCCTGGACGGCAAGCAGGCAGCCTTCCTGGTTCCCACCACCATCCTGGCCCAGCAGCATTTCCGCACCTTTCAGGAGAGGTTCGAGGGCTATCCGGTGTCGGTGGATGTTTTAAGCCGCTTCCGCAGCCCCAGGGAACAGCGGGAGACCCTGAAGAAGATCCGCACCGGGCGGGTGGACCTGGTCATCGGCACCCACCGGCTCCTTTCCGGGGACGTGCACTTCAAAGATCTGGGCGTCCTCATCGTCGACGAGGAACAGCGGTTTGGCGTCAAGCACAAGGAAAAACTGAAAATGCTCAAAAAAAATGTGGATGTCCTGACCCTGACGGCCACCCCCATCCCCCGCACCCTCCACATGTCCCTGGCCGGGGCCCGGGATTTGAGCGTCATTGAGACTCCGCCGGAGGACCGCTACCCCATCCAGACCTACGTGGTGGAGTACAGCGATTTTCTCTTTCGGGAAGCCGTCCTGCGGGAGGTCAGCCGGGGCGGCCAGGTGTACTTCGTCTACAACCGGGTGCAAAACATCGACGCCTGGGTGGAACATCTGAAGACCCTGCTGCCGGATATCCGCATCGGCCTGGGGCACGGCCAGATGCCCGAAAGCCGCCTGGAGAAGGTCATGTATGATTTCCTCAACAGGAAGTATGACCTCCTGGTGAGCACCACCATCGTGGAAGCGGGACTGGACCTTCCCAATGTCAATACCATGATCATCTACGATGCGGATAAGCTGGGGCTGGCCCAGCTCTACCAGCTGCGGGGGCGGGTGGGCCGCTCCAACCGGGTGGCCTACTGCTACCTCACCTACCAGAAGGACCGGGTCCTGACGGAGGTGGCGGAGAAGCGCCTCCAGGCCATCCGGGAATTTACGGAGCTGGGCTCCGGACTGAAGATCGCCCTGCGGGACCTGGAGATCCGGGGAGCCGGCAATATTCTGGGGCCCGAGCAGCACGGGTTTATGGCGGCAGTGGGCTTTGACCTCTACTGCCAGCTCCTGGAAAGCTCCGTCCGGGCCCTCAAAGGTGAGGAGAAGGCGGAAAAGGGCCCGGATATCCGGGTGGAACTCAGCGTAAACGCCTATATCCCCGCTTCTTACGTACCGGACCAGGAACAAAAGATTGAACTGTATCAAAAGATATCCCAGGCCGAGGATGAGGGGGACCTTAAGGATGTGGGGGGAGAAATGCGGGACCGCTACGGGCCCCTGCCATCGCCGGTGGAAAACCTCCTGAAAGTCGCCAGGTTGAAGCAGCTGGCCCTGGAACTGGGCATGGAGTCCCTCAGCGAGGAAGGAGGCCTGGTGCGGCTGGTTTTTGCCCTGCAGCACCGGTTTGACGGCGACGGCCTCTGGAAGCTGGCCCGGGCCTCCCAGGGCCGGGTCCGGGTTTCCTTCGGCCGGAGCATCGTCTTCAAAGTGGTGCGCCAGGGAATGGAGGAAGGCCCCTTCCTGGATTTCCTTCTGGAATTATTAGGTGATATAAAAGTCCTTGCGAACTAGTATATACTCCGTTATAATGGTTTTATGCCGGAAAGGGGTGGGATGATTTCATGAGAAAGAACCGGATAACCTTGACAATCTTGTTGCTGAGCCTGATCCTGGCTGCCCTGCTGGTGACGGCCTGCACTGAAAAGGAAGAAGTCCTGGCCACGGTGAACGGGCAGGATATTACCCGCAGTCAACTTGACGATGTCCTGAAGATGGTGCGGCTGGTAACTCCCGATGTGGATGCCATGCTGGAAGATGACGGCTTCACGGAGTACTTCGAGGACACCTTCCTGAAAATGCTGGTGGACAATGCCCTCATCGCCATGGAACTGGAGAGCCTGGAACTGGCCGTAGACCCGGAAGAGCTGGAAGAAGTTTACCAAACCTTCCGGGGCCAGCTGCTGGACGAGCTGTACCGGGACGAGGAAGAACTGAACGAGCGCCTCCAGGAGTTGAACCTGGAAGCGGGGGCCATCAAGGGACTTCTCTTCGGGGAGGTAGCCGCCAATACCCTCTTCGACCACGTGCTGAAGGATTTGACGGATGAAGAGCTGCAAAAATATGCCGAAGAGAACGGCCTGCTTGAAGTGGCCAGCTCCGTGGTGGTTTATCATATCCTCTTCCCCGAGGGGGAAAAGGATGAAGCCCTGGCAGCCCTGGAAAGGCTGGACGGGGGGGAGGATTTCTCGGTGGTGGCAAAGCTTTCCGAATGCCCATCGGGGAAAAACAGCGGCGGGGGCCTGGGCAAAATGTATGAAAACGATCCCAACTGGGATGCGGACTTCAGGGCGGCTGCCTTCGGCCTGGCGGTGGGGGAAGTCAGCGAGCCGGTTAAGACCCGGTTCGGCTGGCACATCATCCTGGTTACGGAACGGGAAGAGGGTTACACCAAGGTTTTTGAAGAGGAAAAAGAGGGCCTGCGCTTTGAGAGGGAACAGATGATGATCGACGACTTCTTCAATGACCTCTGGACGAAGGCGGAAATAGAATTTTTCATCTAGGCGGGTAAAAAAGAACCTGATTTTGAATAAAACCCCCCTTTGGGATATATACTAGGAGCAGAGGTTGGAAATGCTGTTGTTTGCAGAAAAAGGAGGGGAATCAAGTGAAAGCAACGGGCATTGTACGCAGAATCGATGATTTGGGACGAGTGGTCATTCCCAAGGAAATACGGCGGACTCTTAGAATAAGGGAAGGCGATCCCCTGGAAATATTTGTGGACCGGGACGGAGAAGTGATACTCAAGAAGTATTCTCCCATCGGGGAACTGGGAGACTTCGCCCAGGAGTATGCCGATTCTCTCCACGAGTCCATGAACCATATCGCCTGCATCGCCGACAGGGATACCATTATCGCCGTATCGGGAGCCCCCAAGAAGGAGTTCTTGAACAAGACCTTAAGTCCCGCGGTGGAAAAGGTCATGGAAAGCAGAAAAAGCATCCTCATCAACAACACGGCGGAACATCCCTATTACCGTGAGACGGAGGATGAGGGGCCGCCGAAGTTTGCCTCGGAAGCCATCGCTCCCATCATCTCCGAGGGCGATCCCATCGGGGCCGTCATCATAGGGGCCAGGGACAAGAATGTTCAGCTGGGCGATCTGGAGTTAAAACTGGTGGAGACAGCGGCGGGTTTTTTGGCCAAGCAGATGGAACAGTAG
>PWVN01000253.1 GCA_003561835.1 Syntrophomonadaceae bacterium | reverse complement strand
CTGAGGGCCTGGAAGGCGAACCCGTAAGAGTCCGTCGAGTACTTTTTTATATTTGCCAGGGCATAGAAGGCCCCGGTGGGCTCCACAGCGGCGGCGATGCCCAGGTCCCGCAGGCGGGACAGGAGGTAGCGGCGCCGCTGGTCGTAAATCCCGGCCATCTCCGCCACGTAGGGGCCACCCTCTTTCAAGGCGGCCACGGCTGCCTCCTGGGCAACGGAGGAGGCGCAGATGAAGAGGTTCTGCTGCAGCTTTTGGATGGGGCGGACGAACTCCGGGGGCACGATGACATACCCCAGCCGCCAGCCCGTCATGGCATAGCGTTTGGAGAAGCCGTCCAGAATGAAGGCATGGTCGCTGAATTCCAGCATGGTGTGCTCCGACCCGGCGTAAACCAGGCCGTGGTAGATCTCGTCGGATACGATATAGGGCTCAAGGCCCGCCAGGGCCTGGAGCTCTTCCTTTGTGAAGACGTTGCCTGTGGGGTTGGAGGGGGAGTTGACCATGACGGCCCTGGTTTTTGCCAAGATGTTCCCCTCGATGTCGGCAAGGCGGTACTTGAACCCGTCTTCCTCCCGGACGTCGACAAATACCGGTTTCCCCCCGGCATACCGGATGATATTGGGGTAGCAGGCGTAGTAGGGGTTGGGGAGGATCACCTCGTCCCCGGGGTCCAGGAGAGCGGAGAAGAGCAGGAGCATGGCCGGGGACGTGCCGGATGCCACCACGATTCGTTCCGGGGAGATCTCCACACCATATTTCCTGATGTAGTAGGCGGCGATCTCCTCCCGCAATTCCCGTTTCCCCAGGCTGTGGGTATAATGGGTCTCCCCCGCTTCCAGGGCCTTAAGGCCCGCTCGCAAAATGGGCTTTGGGGTATCAAAATCGGGCTCCCCGATCTCCAGGTGGATGATGTGGTGGCCTGCCTTTTCCATTTCCTTAGCCTGCTCCAGAACTTCCATCACGATAAAGGGGGATATCTCTTCCGTTCGCTGCGAGACCCTGCCCCTATCCTTGTTCTTCACCTGGATTCCCCCCTGTCCTGTGGATAAATAAACTGCTCAGCACCTTTTTCGCCACCTTTTCCTTCTTTCCTGCTCGTCAAGGCAAGTTCAAGTCAGTGAGCACCCACCGCCAGGATACCCGAGGCGGCCAGCAGGAGCAGCAAGATTTCTGCCAGGGAGATGAGGGAATAGGGCACGTCTCTCTCCCGGAGGAAGGAGGGAAGGAGCAGGGTCAGGTAGCCGATGATGGTCAAGCCGGAAAGAAAAGCGATTCCCAGAAGGCTGAGATAGTCGGCCTTGCCGATTTGGGAAAACCAAGTCCAGCCGGTGGGCATTTCCAGAACCTGCACCAGTTCGGCAGAACTGAGGGAGCAGTAACCGTGCATGAGCTCCGCTGGCACATGGGCGGGAATCATCCCGGTGATGTAGAGGAGAAAACTGGTGCCGAGAAAAATAATCCCCAGGGTTGAGCCGAAATGGAGCAGCCTGGCATACTGCAGCTGCACCTTTGGAATTTCTGCGCAGAGAGCCCCACTCTTTGTGTTTTCTTCTTTTCCCGCGGGAACCTTCATCTCTTCCAATTAGATCACGCCTCCCCGGTGCAGCCTTGGCTGAGCCGCTCCGTTTTCTTAAGGTCCAAAGCCCCTGTTTACCAGACCCCAAGGCCCGCCAGAAGGGACCTCAGGCCCGAAAAAAACAGCATCACAATGATCAGGTACCGCACGAAAACAGGGCTGGTCCTGGCCAGCAGCCTGACGCCTGCCCTGGACCCCAGCATAACCCCCAGCACCGAGGGAACCACGATGATGGGAAGAACGGCCCCCTGGTTCAGGTATACCCAGGCAGCTGATGTATCGGTGATGGATAGCAGAAATTTGCTGGACCCCACCGCCAGTTTCAAAGGGGCCCCCATCACCAGGTTGAAGACCGGGATGTTGGCCCAACCCGCCCCCAGGCGGAACATCCCCGCCATCAGGCCGATTCCGGCATAGAGCAGCAGGGCCAGGGGCATGCGGCAGACCTGCCAGCAGACCAATTCGCCGCTGGACTCTTCCATATAAGTCCCGGTAACGCCCAGTTTCCGGGAGAACAAGTCCGGTTTTTCCACATAAGGGCAGGCGGCATTCTTGGAGAAGGTGAAGAGGATGGAAATTGCAAGGATGGTTGCCCCGAGAAAAATCTGCACCAGGGTGGCGGGAAGGGTCAGGCCCAGGAAAGCCCCCACCACGGCGAAGAAAGAGCTTACCAGGGCAAAGGGCAGGACCAGGCGCAGATTCGCCAGGTTTTTGCGCAGCAGGGCCGGGCTGGCGGCCAGGGACCCTGCCAGGGCAACAATCAGACCGGCCCCGCGGACAAAATCAAAGTGATAGGGGAAGAAACCGCTTACCAGGGGGACGAATAAAACCCCGCCCCCGAGGCCGCTCAGGGCCCCGATGACGCCAACCCCGAAGCTGACGGTAAAGAGAAGGGCCGGCCAAATCCACCAGTTGCAGTTTAAGAACTCCGTCATCAGACATTTCTCCCATCGTGCAGCACAGGTTGACCTCGCCGGGACTAAAACATGCCTTCCGAAAGCGGCGTCTCTATATTCTTCAACGTTCCCGGCCCCATTTCCTGCCGGGTTCTGGAGATGGCAGGCAAGGCCGGGAAGCAGGTCAGGGAAGCAGGCATCGGAAGCAGGCCTGGGAAAGCCATGCTTTGTGATGACTATGGGTGTCCTGCCGGGTTTTCTCATGGTATAATAGGGCAGGAAAAGATTACGCAATTATCAAAAAGATTGAGCTTTGACGAAATTGGGGGAGGGGGTTTTTCCATGAACAGGGCTCTGGTGAAGAAGAAGCGGGAACCCGGCGTGTGGCTGGAGGAAGTACCCATGCCCGAAGTGGGTAAAAACGATGTCCTCATCAAGATCAAGAAAACATCCATCTGCGGGACCGACATCCATATCTACAACTGGGACGAATGGGCGCAAAAAACCATACCCGTGCCCATGACCATCGGCCACGAGTTCGTGGGGGAAGTGGTGGCTTTCGGGGACAACGTGCACGACGTGGAGGAGGGGGAGTTGGTCTCGGGGGAGGGGCACATCGTGTGCGGGCGCTGCCGGAACTGCCTGGCGGGGCGGCGGCACCTGTGCATGAAGACCAGCGGCGTGGGGGTGAACCGGCCCGGTTCCTTCGCCAACTACCTCTGCATCCCCGTGACCAATGTCTGGCACTGCGACCCCCAGATCCCCCTGGACATCCTGAGCTGCTTCGACCCCTTCGGCAATGCGGTGCACACGGCCCTGAGCTTTAAAGTTCTGGGGGAAGATGTGCTGATCACGGGGGCCGGCCCCATCGGGGTGATGGCGGCGGCCGTCGCCAGGCATGCGGGGGCCAGGTATGTGGTGGTCACCGATGTGAACGACTACCGCCTGGACCTGGCCCGCAGGATGGGGGCCACCCGGGCCGTCAACATCAACCGTACCACCCTGGAGCAGGTTTTTAAGGAACTGGGCATGAAGGAGGGCTTTGACGTGGGCCTGGAGATGTCGGGGAACGCTGCAGCCTTCCGCTCCATGATTGACATCATGTGCCACGGGGGCAAGATCGCCGTCCTGGGCATGCAGGCTCAGGACACCCTCATCGACTGGCACAAGGTGGTCTTCAACGGTTTGACCATCAAGGGGATCTACGGCCGGGAGATGTATGAGACCTGGTACCAGATGACCTCCATGCTTCAGTCCGGGCTGGACATTTCCCCCGTCGTCACCCACCGTTTTCATTACAGCGAGTACGAAAAGGCCTTTGAAATTATGGCTTCAGGACAATCGGGGAAAGTGATCCTGGATTGGGACTGACATTTCCATAGAGAGGGGAAAGTGTATGCTTAACGACACGGTGAAGGGCCATTATGAGGGAATCCTTGAGGAGATCCGGGAGAAGGGGCTCTGGAAGGAGGAACGGGTCATCCTGGGCCCCCAGCAATCCGTCATCGATACAAAGGAGGCCAGGCAGGTGGTCAACCTCTGTGCCAACAACTACCTGGGCCTGGCCAACCACCCCCGGATTGTCGCCGCGGCCAGGGAAAGCTACGACCGGTGGGGGTACGGCCTTTCCTCCGTCCGTTTCATCTGCGGCACCCAGGCCATTCATCAGGAATTGGAGAAAAACCTGTCG
>PWVN01000041.1 GCA_003561835.1 Syntrophomonadaceae bacterium | reverse complement strand
GTTGCGCTGGTAGCGGGCAGGCAGGACCCCTGCTTCCAGGGCCGCCTCCTCCACCTGGGCCAGGGTTGCGCCGAAACGCTCAGCTGCCTCCTGCTGGAATTGCCAGGGCAGCAGCCCCCCTGCCGCCTTCTCCTTAACATATTTCTGAATCTTTGACATGGTAGTCCTCTCCTTCAAATTATTCCTTCTTCCCATCCTCCAGAACCCCGGGCCCTGCCTGAATGGCTCACTGCTTCGGAACCCCTGTTTAGAAATTTATCCAGCTGGTTCCCCGGGAGCTTCCCTCCCGGGGATTTTCCTGTCGTGAAAGAGGATATTGGTAGTAATAGCCACCCCGAAGACGATCAGGGCACCCCCTACCACCTGAAGGGCAAAGACCGGCTGCCCCATGAAGACGGAGATGATCATGGTGAAAAGGGGTACCATGTTGACGAAGATGGCCGCCTGGGAGGCGGTGGTGTACCTTAATGCCTTGTAAAAGAGGAGAAAAGCCGTCACGGAACCGATGATGCCCATATACAAGAGGGCTGCCCAGGTATTCAGGGAGATGCTTGAAAGACCCTCTTCCCGCAAAGGCCAGGCCACAAAGGGGAGAAACATGATGGTGCCGGCCAGGGTGGCATAGGTGGTGGCCTCAAGGGGCGAAAGGCGCAGCATGACCTCTTTCCCCACGATGGCGAAGACGGCCCAGCTGAGCATGCAGACGAGAATCATCAAGTCCCCGGGGTTAAAATTCAAGGCGGCCACCACCGCGAAGGAGCCCCGGGTAATCACCAGACCCACGCCGAAAAAGGAGATGAGGATGCCTGCATACTGATTCAAGGTGATCTTCTCTTTCAGATACAGGGCCGACAGCAGGGCGGTGGCGGCAGGGTTTGCCGCGATGATGAGGGAGCCGTTTATGGGCGTGGTAATCTTTAAGCCCCAGAAAAAGAAGTAATTGTAGATAAATACCCCGGAAATCCCCAGGATGATAATGCGGGCCAGGTCCTCCTTCTTCAAAACAGTCCTTCCCTCTTTTGAAAAGAAAAGTATGGCACCAAAGAGCAGGGAGGCGATGAGGAAACGGAGAAAGGCCCCCAGCACGGGAGGAACCTCCTGGACGATGAGGTTGACGAAGACAAAGGTACTGCCCCAGATGAAGGCCACAAAGGTCAGGATGGCAAAGGATGTATACGGGCTCATAACGCACGGCTGTCCCCTTTTAGTGAAAGTGAATGCTGACAACCCCGATTTTCGGGTTTTCCGGCAGCAGGTAGGTATAACCCCGGTGGCTCAGGCCCCGGTTTTCCGAGACGATTTTGCTGATGGTGGCCACCAGGTCATAGTCCCTTTCGTTGTAACCCGGCACCCGGAAGGCATAAGTCTTGGCCTTGTTCTTCAGGGCCAGGCGCAAAAGCTCGTAGAACTCCTCGTAGTTACTGGCCACCAGGCCCTCCTGGTAGTAGTAGTTGTGCTTGACGGAGGTGCAGGCAGGGTAGGCCTGGCGGTCCCAGGAGTGACTTACCCCGATCTCCTCATCCGTCACGTTGAAGTAGTCATGGCGCAGGGCCTGGCTGCCGTCGGGCATTACCGGGTCGTTCCAGGTCAGGTCCAGGTGATAATAGCTTCCTTCCAGGGCCACCATATTCCAGGCATGGCCCTCGCCGTTGGCCCGGCCCGTCACATAGAGGCAGGGGATCCCCAGCCTATCCATGATCAGCTTCATGGCTTTTGCATAACCCTCGCAGACCCCCAGCCCTTTGATCAAAACCCCGTAGGGGGAGACAGACTCGGGGGGCAGGGTGCCCTGCCTCAGATTCTCCATATCATAGCGGGCATTGTTAATGATGTAATCGTGAATGGCCAGCACCTGCCGGTAAGGGGTCATGCCCTCCGTGATTTCTCTCTTGATAATGGCCTCCACCTTATCCCTCAGGGCTCTCTGGTGGGCCAAAATGGTGTTCCGGTCCTTCCTGTAGCTGAACTCCAGCCTGCCGTAGCTCCAGTATTTCACCCCTTCATAATAGAGGATCTCCGGGTTCTCGTGGACCACCTTCTCCACCACGGCAAAAACCTCATCGGCGGTACCACCGCCCGCCAGGCCCGGGATATCCAGATTGGGAGACCCTTCCAGGAGGGCCTGCCGGATGGCCTGGTAGAGGGCTCCCTCCGCCGCTGTCTCCAGGGTCGGCGGTGGGCCATCCTCATCTTCCCCGGAACCGGCGCTGAAGAGGGTTCCCGGTGCAGGGACGACGAGGTCCGGTTTCAGGAGGAGGAGGCCCCGCTCCAGGGCCTGCTGCATCCCCACCAGCAAAAGGCAAAAAACCAGCAGTGTCCAGACCAGTTTGGCCATGCCGTTTCTCATACTCCGTCCCCCCTTCAAGGCTCTTTACCCATTATATAGCCAAAGGGCAAAATCGGCAAACCCCTTCAGGCCGCCCCCCCTCTGTGCCAGGATTGCAAGGGTGCTGTTCTCCTGACCGTCCCCAGAAATCCCCGGAAGGCCTCTTCCCGGGCCGGTGAGGGAAAGTTTTTCTACCCGGGAATTTGTTTCCCGGCCCTGGTCTGGTATAATGGGGACAATAAGCCCATTTGACCCCGGATTTTTCGGGAATACACGAAGGGGAGATCACCAGATGAACCGGGATGCTGAAGTGAGTTCCAACTTTATCCACACCCAGATTGCCAATGACCTGGAGGAGGGGAGATACGACCGGGTCCATACACGGTTCCCTCCCGAGCCCAACGGCTACCTGCACATCGGTCACGCCAAGGCCATTCTCTTGAACTACGGCATCGCCCGGGCCTACCAGGGAAAGTTCAACCTGCGCTTTGACGACACCAATCCCATCAAGGAAGAACAGGAATTCGTCGATTCCATCATTTCAGACATCCGCTGGCTGGGAGCTGATTGGGAAGACCGCCTCTTTTTTTCCTCGGATTCCTTCGAAATCAAGTACGAATTTGCCCTGCGCCTCATCAAGGTGGGCCGGGCCTATGTGTGCGACCTGGACGCGGAGCAGATCCGGCAGTACCGGGGCACCCTTACGGAACCCGGCAGGGAAAGCCCCTACCTCAGCCGTTCCGCGACGGAAAACCTGGACCTCTTCGAAAGAATGAAAAAAGGGGAATTCCCCGACGGGGCCCGGGTCCTGCGGGCCCGGATCGATATGGCCTCGGGAAACCTGAATATGCGGGACCCGGTCCTCTACCGGATCCTTCACGCCCACCACCACAGGAGGGGGGACGACTGGTGCATCTACCCCATGTATGACTTTGACCACCCCTTCACCGATACCCTGGAGGGCATCACCCATTCCCTGTGCTCTATCGAGTACAGTGACCACAGGCCCCTCTACGACTGGGTGGTGGAGAATGCCCTGGAGCTCATGCCCGATGTGGTGAAGTGCCGCTCCCGCCAGACGGAATTTGCCCGTTTGAACATGACCCATACCGTCATGAGCAAACGGAAACTGCGGCGCCTGGTGGAGGAAGGGCACGTGGAAGGCTGGGACGACCCCAGGATGCCCACCATCGCCGGCCTGCGCCGGCGGGGCGTGACCCCGGCGGCCCTGGCCGACTTCCTGGAGCGGGTGGGAGTATCCCGGGCCGACAGCATGGTGGACCTTTCCATGCTGGAGTACTGCATCAGAAACGACCTGGAGGGCAAGGCCCCCAGGATGATGGCGGTCCTGGAACCCCTGAAAGTGGTGATTACCAACTGGCCCGAAGAAAAGACGGAGGAATTGGAGCTGGAAAACATGCCGGGGGACCGGGAAGCGGGAACCCGCAGGGTCCCCTTCGGGAGGGAAATCTATATCGAGAGGGAAGATTTTCTCGAGGAACCCCCGAAAAAATTCCACCGGCTGTCCCCGGGAAAAGAGGTGCGCCTCAAAGGTGCCTATGTCATCCTGTGCCGGGAGGTCATCAAAGATGCGGGGGGACGGGTGGTGGAACTGCGCTGCTCCTATGACCCCCGGACCAAAAGCGGGGAAGATACCAGCGGCAAGAAGGTCAAAGGGGTGATCCACTGGGTTTCGGCCCCCCATGCCGGTAGGGTAACGGTCCGTCTCTATGATAAGCTCTTCCTCCGGGAAAACCCCGAAGAGGAGGAGGGGGATTTCACTGCCCACATCAATCCCGAATCCCTGGTGGTCTTGGAGGATGTCCCCGTGGAACCG
>PWVN01000012.1 GCA_003561835.1 Syntrophomonadaceae bacterium | reverse complement strand
TGGGGGCCTGGGCCTGAAGGGTGCTCCCCGGGGCCTCCGGCACCCGGTCCCCCGGCAGGTACTCCTCTCCCCGGCGGGTTATGGAGCAGGTAAAGCCCCGGCTGTCCAGGGAACCGTCATAGGCCACAAAGGAGCGGCCCCGCCGCAGGGCTTCCACCACCTGCTCTTCAGCCCGGGCAAAGGATTCGCTGAGGGGCTCCCGCAGGTACAGGTGCATATTTACCCCCCTAAAGAGGTCTTCATAGGGAAAGAGGACGGGGCGCAGGGGGCCCAGCTTCAGGTGGACGGCATGGGCATCGCTGCCCCCGACGGCGCAGACGGGCCGCTTCTGGCTCAACTCGTCCCATTTTCTGATGGTCAGGGGGCAGGGGGACAGGGCCAGGCCCGGCCGCTTCAGGTAATAGCGCAGGAAAGCCTGGGGATAGTTGGGGCAGCCGTCCTTCCAGCGGGAGGAATAGTTCCAGATCTCCAGGCCGTCAAAGCCCTCATCGGGGATGGACTTCCAGATATAGGCCCGGCCCCTGTAGAGGATGGGGGAGCCCCGTTCAAAGGGGTGGGCCAGGAAGGCAGCCCCTCCCCCATCGCGGATCTGCTGCAGGAAGATTTCCGGCGAAGGGGTGGCGGGGGGGATGTCCTTCAGGCCCAGGACCAGGCAGTGGGCCCCTGTCCCCTGAACCTCCAGTTCCAATCCCACCAGGACCAGGACCCCCCGGTGGTAGCCCTCCTCCCCCGAAGCCCGTCCCCCCAGGGTATTGTGGTCGGTAATGACCACGAAGTCCAGGTCCGCTTTTTGGGCTGCCCGGGTGATTTCCGGGATGGAACCGCTGCCGTCGGAATGGGTGCTGTGAATGTGCATGTGGCCCGCATACTCGTACATGGAGAGGGCCCCTCCCTTCATTTTAGTAAGGATAGCTTGAGCCGGGCAGGGGAAAGTGAAAATTTCAAGCCTGACCCCGGTAAAAAAAAGGATGCGCGGAGCGCACCCCCTTGTAGAGAGAGCAGTTCTACAAGCAGTATTTGTATAATTGCCCACCCTTCTTATCTATTCTCCGGCGGGGTGATTTATGCATGGAAAGGGTGGTATCCTCTCTTTTCTATGTTTTTCGCAAAATTCCTGCCGGGAAAAAATATTTAGTTTGCCCTGGAAATCTTGCGGCTGGAAATCAGGCTGTGCGAAAGTTTGTCCAGCAGATCCAGGGTCATCCCCGTGCCCTTGGCCACGCAGGAGATGGGTTCCTCCGCCAGGTACGTGGGGACCTCCGTCTCCCGGGTGACGCGCTGGCTCAGGCCGTCCAGGAGGGCGCCGCCTCCCGTCAGGAAAATGCCGTTGCTGATGATATCTCCCGCCAGCTCCGGGGGCGTCTTCTCCAGGACCTGCCGGATGCACCGGATGATCTGGGACAGGGGCTCCTCCACCGCTTCCGCAATCATGGAGGTGGTAAACTCGATGGAGCGGGGCAGGCCGCTGACCATGTCCCGTCCCCGGATGGAGCGGCTGGCGTTAAGGTTGCCGGGGCAGGCAGTGGCAATGGCAATTTTCAGCTCCTCCGCCGTCCTCTCCCCGATGAGGAGATTGTGGGCATTTTTGATGTAGCGCATAATGGAGGCATCGAATTTGTCCCCCCCCACCCGGATGCTGCTGGATACCACGATTTCCCCCAAAGACATGACAGCCACGTCGGTGGTGCCGCCCCCCACATCGATGATCATGTTCCCCGAGGGTTTAAAGATCTCCAATCCCGCTCCCAGGGCGGCAGCCCGGGGCTCCTCGATGAGATAGGCTTCCCGGGCCCCTGTCCGGGTCAGGGCATCGATAACGGCTTTCTGCTCCACGGAGGTTGTCCCACCGGGAATGCAAACCACGATCCGGGGCTTGAAGATGCGGAGGTGGTCGCAAACCTTGCGGATGAAGTGCTTCAGCATCATCTCGGTGATATCGAAATCGGCAATCACCCCGTCCCGGAGGGGCCGGGTCGCCACGATATTCCCCGGGGTCCTGCCCAGCATTCGCTGGGCCGACTCGCCTACCGCCAAGACCTGATTGGTGTTCTGGTCGATGGCCACCACGGAGGGCTCGTGGAGCACGATGCCCTTGCCCTTGAGATAGATCAGTACGGTAGCCGTACCCAGGTCCACACCCATATCTGTCGCCATGGAATCACTCCTCTTGAGAAGGGATATTGACAGCAAAAAAAAAGAAAAAGTAGGAAATGGATAAGAATATAAGGCCGTGTGATAGGCTATCTATTCTAAATAATTGCTTAAATTTCCTCTTTTTCTGTGAAATTATTTTTCCATTCGCCTATATTTTTTCCGGGTGGCCTCCCCTCCCCGAATATGCCTCTCCGCCTTGTTCCTTTCCAGGATCCTCTTGACTTCGCCGGCGATGTGGACGTTCAGCAAAGGCAGTCTTTCCGTGAGGTCCTTATGCACGGTGCTTTTGCTGACACCGAAGGTTCTGGCCGCTGACCTCACCGTGGTTTCCTTCTCCATGATGAAGTTGCTGATCTCCAGAACTCTTTCCTCGATATAGTCCTGCATGGGGGCGCCCCCTTTATGTTTTTGTAAATTTATATGAGGGGGCGGGCATTATCATGACAAAAAGGGCCGGATATAACCGGCCCCCGTTGCTGGTTTTTCTTTCCTGCTCTGGATTACCTCTCCTTTAGAAACTCCAGGGGGTCCAAAGGAACTTCCCGGCGTACCTCTCCAGCCTTCTCCACCAGGTAGACGGCAAAGTGGAGATGCTCTCCCGGTCCGGCATCCACGACGGCGGTGCCGCCCACCGTCCCCAGGACGTCGCCGGCGCTGATGGTGGCCCCTTCCTTGACCGTGATGCTGTCCAGGTTGGCGTAATAGGTCAGGTACTG
The DNA here is from genome assembly GCA_003561835.1 of Syntrophomonadaceae bacterium. Classification (GTDB taxonomy): domain Bacteria; phylum Bacillota; class Dethiobacteria; order PWVN01; family PWVN01; genus PWVN01. The sequence continues at coordinate 12,336 of PWVN01000012.1, read as the reverse complement.
GTCCCCGTGGTTCACCAGCACGTACCGGCCCAAGAGCAGGGAGTTCCCCGTTTCCTTGACGGTGCCGTGCCAGGAGGCCTTTACCTCCGTTCCCAGCGGCGCCTGGATGTCAATGCCGATGTGGGCCCGGTACTGGTTCTCAACCCGGAACATTTCGCCGTGGTTGACCAGAACCTCCCCCGTTACGGGCCACAGCAGGGATGCAGCGGGTGAAAAGGCAGGCAGGGCCTCTTCCTCCCCCGCATCTTCTTCCGTCTCTGCGGGATCGGCATCACCGCCGGGAGCCAGGACGTCGGTTACGGGGCTGTCCTTGCCCCCTGCCGTCTCGTCCGCCCCGTCCTCAGCGTCTTCCTCCTGCAGGTTGAAGGGGAAGGGGTCTGCCTGAATCAGGATTTCCCCCAGGGGCCCCCGCAGGGAATAGGCACTGATAATAGCGACAATGATGAGCAGGTAGAGAATAACCACCATACGCGCGGACCGTTTTCCTTTTTCCGCGCCTTTCCTGCCGGGGAACAAAAATTTCCCGACCCTGGCAGGTATGGCTGCCAGGCTTTTGAAAAACGAGCTCACTTTGTTCCGAAAAGCCATATAGACATCACCTCAGGACCTATTATGCCCAGGATTTTCCTCCCTTATGCGTTTTCAGGCCAAAAGGGTTGGTTACGGCTTCCTCAGGGGGCCTATGGCCACTCCCCGGTAATAATGGTGCAGGATGTCTTCAAAGGAGCGGCCCGCCCTGCCCATGCCGTCGGCCCCGTACTGGCACAGACCGACGCCGTGGCCGTAGCCCCGGAGTTCGAATTGAAGGGCATCATCTTGATAGGTATGGGTAAACCAGGCGGTGGGCAGATCCAGGAGCTGCCGGAACTGCCAGGCGGAGTAGGTGACGCTGCCCACCTTAAGGCTCTTGATCCGCCCCAGGGAGGATGCTTCCAGGACCTGCAGTTGGGGGGTGCCCCGGGATGTCATGACGGGCAGGGCACTCTGGCGGGAAAAGATCTCCTGAAACCGGGCGAAGGGCAGCTGCGCCCGGGTGGTGTGCCAGGGGGAGTGGTTGCAGTAGCCGCAGGTCACCGCTTCCAGGTAAGGGGCGGAGCCGGACCAGACCTGGTGGGCCGCCGCCGTGTGGCCGCCGCAGGTGGAGTGGTAGACGGCATCGATCCGCTCCCCGGCAAAGGTGAGGACCAGGCCGGCGGTGGAGGAAACGGCGCCCCGGATCCGCTCCAGGTTGGCCTCCCCCTCCGGCCGGCTGAGGATGCCTTCCGGGCTGGTCCAGGCCTGGCAGTGGGTGTGATCCGTACACACATGGGCGCCGGGATGCCGGTCGCACCCTCCCCCGTCCAGGGCCTTTTTGAGGGTGTAGGTGCGGGCGGCCGCGGCCTGGGCCCGCAGGGCTTCCGGGTGGAAGGAGGCGGGCATTTCCGCCGCCACCACCCCTACCAGGTATTCCTCCAGGTCCATGGACATTACCTCTCCCTGCCTGTGGTTGTAAACCTTAAGGGGGAGGGGCTCGCTTTCCAGGGGAGGCGGAAAGACATAGCCCTGTTCCTCCTCCTCCGGGGGCGCCGGCGAAAAGAGGGGAGGGATGACCACCACGGCGAAGATCATCAGCAGCACCAGGAGGGAGATTCTTTCGTAATTTTTCTCCAGGCCCCTTATCCTTTTTCTTCTCTTGGCCACAGTATTGCCTCCTCTTGCATCATATTTGCTGCCTGACGGACTGTATCGATGCCACATTATATTCCGCCAACCTCTTTCCTATGAATTTTTATGCAGCAAAAGACCCCCGGGGAGCCGGAAGCTCCCGGGGGCCCTGTGGGTGGGTCTGGCCTATGCCAGGTTCTCTCCTGCCTTTTTGATCCGCATGCCGGCGGCATAGGTGCCGGTCAGGGAACGGCCCACCTTGATGCGGGAGATACGGGCCCCCAAACCCCCCAGTTTATCCACGATCTCATGATACCCCCGGTCCACATGATGGATTTCCCTGATCCAGGTGGAGCCGGCGGCGGCCAACCCTGCCAGGATCAGGGCGGCCCCCGCCCTTAAGTCGGGAACCTTCACCGTGGCCCCGGTGAGAGAAGCCGGCCCCTTGATCAGGGCGCTGCGGCCCTCGATGCTGATATTGCAGCCCATGCGCTGCAGCTGGGGCACATGCATGAAGCGGTTTTCGAAGACGGTTTCCGTGATGACGCTGCTGCCCCGGGCCGTGGCCATGAGGGCCATGAACTGGGGCTGGAGGTCCGTGGGGAACCCCGGATAGGGCAGGGTCTTCACATCCACCGCCCTGATCTCGCCGGGGACGCTGACCAGCAGGCCTTCGTCCCCCCTTTCCTCGATTCTCACCCCCGCCTCTTCCAGCTTTGCCAGGACGGGTTTTAAATGGTCGGCAATCACGTTCTCCAGCAGGACCTCCCCCCGGGTGATGCCGGCAGCCAGCATATAGGTGCCCGCCTCGATGCGGTCGGGAATCACCGTGTGGCGGCCGCCCCGGAGTTCCTCAACCCCGTGGATGCGGATGACGCTGGTCCCGGCACCGGAAATCCGGGCCCCCAGGTTGGAAAGGAAGTTGGCCAGGTCCACGATTTCCGGTTCCTGGGCACAGTTTTCCAGAACGGTGGTACCCTCGGCCAGCACCGCCGCCATCATGGTGTTCTCCGTCGCCCCCACGCTGGGATAGTCCAGGTAGATCCGGGTCCCGTGCAGTTTTTTCGCTCGCGCTTCTATGTAGCCGTGCCCCATGACGATATCGGCCCCCAGGGCCATCATGCCCTTGACGTGCAGGTCGATGGGGCGCAGGCCAATGGCGCAGCCCCCGGGCTGGGATATGCGGGCCCGGCCGTACCGGGACAGCAGGGGCCCCATGACCAGGACCGAGGCCCGCATCTTCCCCACCAATTCGTAGGGAGCCGTGAAGTCCTGCAGGTTGGGCACTGTGAGCTTCATATCCCCGGTGGTGGGGTTGAAGTTGGTGCGGGCGCCCAGGTGATGCAGCAGGGAGAGCATGGTCTTGACGTCGTCCAAGGGGGGGACACCCTCCAGAAGGATGTCTCCCGGGGTCAGCAGGGCGGCCGCCATGATGGGCAGGCTGGCGTTCTTGGCGCTGTTGACCTTTACTCGGCCCTTCAGGGGGGTGCCCCCCTCTACCAGTAATTGTTCCAAACCGTTTCCTCCTCTGTAGGATGAAGATAAGGGCGCATACCCTTTTTATTTTTTTTCACTCCTGGATTATTATACGGTCCGGCGGCAAATGGGTACGTTGTCTTACCCAAGTTGTCTCACCCATAGGAAGATCTTGTAGTAGCCCTGCGGCCCTTTAGTAGCTGCCGCCAATCAGGGGAAGGCCCAGGCGCAGGGCCGTCATCTCCCGGTAGCTGTCGTAGCGCAGGGCTACGTTGATGTTTATTTTCTCATGCCCCAGGTCCAGGGATTCCCGGATCCGGGGGGTATAGCCGGTGAAACTCACCAGGTTCTCCCCGGTCATCTCCTCCACCGGTTCCGCTCCGGCCGCCTGCAGGAGGTCCCGGGCCCGGTTTGCCATTTCCTCAACCGTCAGCCTTCCGGGTAGGTATGCCGTGACGTCCAGGGTCAGTTCCCCCCGGCCGAAGGGCCTGAGGAGTTGGGGCAGCCGTTCCCCCGCCTCCAGCACCTTAAAGGCCCCGCCCTCCTCCTGCAGCTGGATGAGCAGAAAGGTCTCTTCTTCCCTGGGGGCGGGGCTGCCGCCGGCAGGAGGGGTGACGCTCTGGAGAATAACCCGGGCGGTGACTCCCGAGGGCAGCCGGCCGGGGATGTCCACCAGGTGATACTCCGCTTCTTCAAGGCGTTCCCGGGGCCCGTGGGCCTCGATGCCCAGGGCTTCCAGGATCTCTTCTGCCAGGGACTCGAGCTCCACGACATCGAGGAACTCGGGGGCCACGGTGCCCCAGTACAGGGCTTCCCCCGATTCGGGGGCGGTACCGGCCCGGGCCATCACCTCCTGTATCAGGGCTGCTGGGCCGCTGGAGGTAGTTTCGCCTCCCTGCCAGAGAAAAACCAGGGCAACCACAACAAGAATTAAGGCCAATAGAGTTTTGCGCATATGAATCCCCTCCCAAAAAGCTTTAACGGTTAGTATTGGCGGCTGCCGGGTATTTCATGCATGCAGGGGGAGGTTTTTGACATTTGTCACAGACAGGCCTAAGAAAAGCCGATAAGATGGAAACAAAAGGGGGGCGGGGCCGGCGGGACACCGGGACCCGGGGCACCGGGATCTGGGCACCGGCAAGGGAACGGGACACCGGAATACAGGAATGCCGGAATACCGGGGCACCGGCACCCACCGCCAAGAAATCACGAGGAATGAAGGGAGATATGAACATGAAAGATATCCGTAAGATCGTCCACATTGATGAGGATCAGTGCGATGGCTGCGGCCAATGTGTGCCCGCCTGCCACGAGGGCGCCATCCGGATAATCGACGGCAAGGCGCAGCTTTTGGAAGACTTTCTCTGCGACGGGCTGGGAGACTGCCTGGGGGAATGCCCCCGGGGGGCCATCCGCATCGAGGAGCGGGAAGCGGAACCCTTTGACGAGGAAGCCGTGCAGCGGCACCTGGAGGGAAAAGGTGTGGGGAAAGGTCACGAAGCGGCAGGGGCGAAGGAGGGGAGCATGGCGGAAGACCAGGAGAAGTGCGCCGGTGGGACGGCGGGAAGCCCAGGGACAAGGGGGACCCTCCCCTGCGGGTGCCCCGGCAGCAGTGTGGTGGACCGCCGCGCAGAGGGAGAAGGGGAAACCCGGGATAAGGGGCAAGGAGACCGTAGCGGCCCAGGGACCCCGTCGGCCCTGCGGCAGTGGCCCGTCCAAACGGCCCTGGCCCCCCCCGGGGCCCCCTTCCTGAAGGCGGAGAAGCTCCTGGTAACGGCCGACTGTGTGCCCTTTGCCATGGCCGACTACCATGAGCGGCTGCTCCGGGGCAACCCCGTCCTGGTGGGTTGTCCCAAGTTGGATGACGCCGGCCGCTATCTGGAGAAGTTCGCGGCCATCCTCAGGGAAAATGACATCAGGGAAATCACGGTGGCCTTCATGGAAGTCCCCTGCTGCAGCGCCATGGTCCGTATCCTGCAGCAGGCCATCCAAAAATCGGGGAAGGACGTGGACCTTAAAGGGGCGAAGGTCAGCACCACGGGAGAAATCCTGCAGGAAGGACCTATTGCCTGAAAACCGCAGCAGTGTGGTGCAATTTCCCATTCGTAAGGATTATTAAAGATAATTTAAATTATATTAACATTTCTTAATAAAATGCTTTCTGAGGGCAAACCTCCCTGTATTTCAGGGATTGCCCTCTTTTTCGTGGAAGGGGTATAATGGCTTTAGTTAACATAATTAGATTTCTCATGCAAGGGAGGATGAAGAACATCAAAAAGAAAATCATTGCCACCGTTGCCCTGATCCTGATATTCAACCTCTCCGCCTCAGCAGCCGCAGCTACCGTACATACCATCCAACCGGGGGAGACTCTCTGGAGGATCGCCCAGACCTACCGGACCACGGTGGCCGACCTGGCGGCGGCCAACAAGCTGAAGAATGTGAACCTCATCTTTGCGGGACAGCGCCTGAACATCCCCGAAAGGGGTAATACCTTCTACACCGTCCGGCGCGGGGATACCCTGTGGCGGATTGCCCAAAACCACGGCACCACGTTGACGGCCCTGCTGGTCATCAACATCATCCCCCGACCCGACTATATCGAAGTGGGACAGGTAATCCGGATCCCCGAGGGCAGCACAGTAACGGCCCGGAGCAGCGCTTCCTTCAGCACCGGCGAACTGGACCTCTTTGCCCGCCTGGTCCATTCGGAAGCCTCCGGAGAACCCTTCATCGGACAGGTGGCCGTGGCCGCCTCGGTCCTCAACCGCATGGGGAGCCCCCTGTACCCCAACACCCTCTCGGGGGTCATCTACCAGGTGGTCAGCGGGCACTACCAGTACAGCCCCGTGCGGGACGGCCGTATCAATTTGCCGGCCGGTGACTCCGCCCGGCGGGCTGTCCGGGAAGCCATCGGCGGTTCCGATCCCTCCCTGGGGGCCACGGGGTTTTACAACCCCCGCAAGACCAGCAACCAGTGGGTGAGAAACCAGCCCGTCACCACCGTCATCGGCAACCATGTCTTCTTCCGGTAAATCTGGACAAGCTCAAGGGAATAGAGGAACCTGAAGATAAGGGCCCTGCATGCAGGGCCCTTATCCCTGGTTGTGACCCTGCTCCAGCTTTTCCTCCAGGCTGCTCAGGCGCCCCTCCAGGGCGGCAAGACGCTCTTGAACTTCTTCGGAGGCAGGCATCGAGTGCTGCAGTTCGTCCCGGAGCATCTGCTTGAACTCTTCCCGCTGGACCCTGCCTTTTTCCAGGAACCGGGCCACCAGGGCCGAAGCCTCCTGCTTTTCCACCTCGCCCCGGGCCACCAGGTCTTTCATCAGGCCCTGGGCCCGCTCCCGGGTCAAATTTATGGCCCCGAGGCCGAAGTAGAGCAGGTTTTCTGCCATGGTTGGCATTTTCTGCAAAACCCCTTTCTCTTCTCATTTCACAGTAAACCCTGCCGGTATAGGTTGCCCCGAAAAGGGGGGAATATCATGGAGTTTTCTTTTCTGCTTTTATGCCTTTTGTGATAAAATACTCGTAAAGGGGGTGGGTCCGATGTTCAGGCTCTACAATCCCAAAAAGAAGCAGACGGACTTTATTGAAGCCTCGCTGCCCCGGGAGCTCTTTGAACTGGACGAAGAATTAAGGGGGGTCGACGAACTGCTGGACGGAGAAGATCTTCTGGCCCCTTTCCTGCAGGACCGGCAGACGGAACGGGGGAGGCCCACCATCCCCCTGGAAACCTACCTGAGGATGATGTATTTGAAATACCGCCATGAATTGGGCTACAGGCCCCTGGTCCATGATGTCAGCGACCGCATCAAGTGGCGGACCTTTTGCAGGCTGAAGCTCAGCGACCCGGTACCGGCAGTTTCCACCCTCAAGGAGACCACCCAGCGTTACGGTGAGGAACTCGTCAGGGGGGCCTACGATACGGTGCTGGGTCAGGCCCGGGAGAGAAAGATCCTGCGCCGGCCCAGGCACCGCCGGGATGCCGGCGAAGGGGCAACCGGCGAGGAGAACCGCTGGGCCGGGGGCTTTACATCCCTGCGGCAGACGGTGAAAACCCTGCAGGCCGCCGGCAGCAAGGCCGTCCAGGGTTTGCGGGGCCGGGGAAGGAATATGGATGGCCCGCAGGAGGGCGACGGGACGGGGGAAGAGGGCAACTCCTGAGGAGGCAGCAAAAGGAAAAGCCGATACCCACCAAAGGAGTTGATGGCCGTGATCTATCAGGACCTGGACCGATCCCCCCTGGTGCGCTTCCTTTTTCACCCGCGGAAAAGCTTCACCAGGCCCCCAGAGGGGGCCCGGGACCTGCTGGTGCCTGTGGATGACGGGGTCTCCGTGGCTTGCCGCTTGTTTTGGGGGGATCCCGGCAACCCCTGGATCCTCTACTTCCACGGCAACGGGGAGGTGGCCAGCGATTACGACGGCATTGCCCCCGCCTACCATGGGATAAAGGCGAACCTGGCAGTGGCAGAGTACCGGGGCTACGGCCGCAGCAGCGGCCCCCCCTCTTTTTCCGCCCTGGCGGCTGACGCCCATCTCCTCCTGCAGGGGGTGGGGGAGGAACTGCAGCGGGAATACGGGACGGGGGAAATCTGGGTTATGGGACGCTCTCTGGGGAGCGTCTCCGCCCTGGAGCTGGCGGCGCAAAACCCGGACACTCCTGCAGCCCCGGCTTTGCAGGGGGTCATCTTCGAGAGCGGCTTTGTCAGCGTGACCCGACTGGTGCAGCACCTGGGCCTCCCCCGGGGCGGGGTGGACCTGGACGCGGTGGAGCGGGAGTGCCGGGAGAAGGCCGCCCGGGTAGCCGTGCCCGCCCTGGTCATCCACGGGGAGGCGGACCGCCTGGTCCCCTTTCGCCAGGGGGAGGAGCTCTTCGGGCTTCTGGGTTCCCGGGAGAAAATACTGGTACCCATCCCCGGGGGAGAACACAACAATGTGATGATGGTTGACCTCCCCCGATACTTCGGCGCTGTCGAGGAGTTTATACACCCGTAAAGGGCCAGGGTATCTTGCATGAATAAGCCCCTGCAGGGATCGGGAGGGTCCCCTGCAGGGGCTATTTGCTCGTCTAACTCCAGGCCGCCCTGCCCTTTGAGAAAAGGCCCGGCAGGGGAGGCTTTTGGGAGTAAGTTTACTTTTGGGCCTGACCCCGAAAGTAAACTTACTCTAGACGATGGCGGTGATGGTGTTCATGAGGAAGACCATGGCCAGCAGGGCCACGGATTCGATGATCCCCAGGACCAGGACGTAGTTGGCGAAGCCCTTGCCCGTCTCGCCGAAGGCATCGCAGGCGGCAGCAGCGGCGGCACCCTGCAGGAAGGCGGAAGCGCCGATGGCCAGGCCGCCGAAGACCCCGATGCCCAGGATAGCCCCGCCCTCCAGGCCCGCCAGATTGGCCACGATGGTGTTCATGAGGATCAGGCCGTAGAAGGTCTGGGACAGGGGGAAGCCCGTGAAGGCCACCAGCAGAAAGGAGGCAGGCTTGTTTTGCATGTAGGCCCGCTTCCAGGCCCCCACGGCGGACTGGGCCGCCACGCCGGTACCCAGGGCGGAACCGAAGGCCGCCAGGGCAAAGGAAGCACCTATACCGAGAAGTCCCCAATCAAGTCCAAGTGTCATTGTCTTTGCTCCTTATCCATATTATTTTGCTTTCGAGGGGTACTATGCCCTCTGCTGTATGCCATCAGTAGCGGGAACCGGCTTCGTTGCCCCGGGAGTAACCGTCAGGGCCACCGCCTCTCGCTTCCTGAAGGGATTGTACTTGTGGCCGGACCACTCCATGCCCAGGCGGCCGGAGAACTCCAGCATGTTCAAACGGATGCCGTGGACCAGAACCCCCAGGCTGCACAGGACGAAGTTCAAGGCATGCCCCAGGATCAGGATCAGCACGCCGAAGATGAAGGTGTTGCCGCTCAAAAGGCCTTCGGCCATGGTATTGAAACTCCTGGCGATCTCGGCGCCGGCCAGCCCCACGGCAAAAAGCCGGATGTAGGAGATGATGTCGCCAAAGGCGCTGACGGTGCCCAGGGCGGTGGGTAATAGCCCCGCCAGGCCGGCCAGAAAGCCCTTGACGAAGTTCCCCTTCTGGGAGCCGAAGACAACCACCAGCCCCAGCCCCCCCAGGATCAGGGCAAGGCTCAGGCGCTGCATCAGCTGCCCCGTGCCCAGGGCCTGGTCCAGGTCGAAGTACATGACCATGCTCAAAACCAGGTAGAAGAGGCCGAAGTTGATGCCGATCCAGGCAAACTGGGCCACGGCCCTCAGGGAGCGGTTGGCCAGCTCCTGGAGGAAGTTCCAGACCTGGGCGATGCTCAGGTGGATCAGGGCGATGATGAAGCACAGGAGCTTGATGACATCCTGCCCCGAAAGGGTCTTGTAGTAGTCCCCGGCGGGGGTGTACACGGGCATGCCCTCCACCAGGGGGGTGACGACGAGTCCCTCCAGGAAGGTCCCCTGGATGAGCTCCGGGCTGCCGAACCAGGACCCGGTGATGGTCCCCCAGATGACCGTGGCCAGCCCCAGGCAGGTGAACAGCCAGGCGGCCAGGGGCGGCTTCTTCCCCCTGGCCCGGTTTGTGAGGACCACCGCCAGCCCCGCCAGGAAGAAGATGGCCCCGTAGGCGGCGTCGTTGATGATCATGGCAAAGAAGATCAGGAAAAAAGTCAGGAAAAAGGGGCTGATATCCAGTTCCCGGTAACCCGGGACGGTGCCCAGAAAGTTGAAGACGGGGCGGATGAGCTCCAGCCACCGGGGGTTCCGGACCAGGGTGGGGATGGGGTCACCCTCCGCCGGATCGGTGATGGCCACGCCGACGGAATGCCGGCCCGCCCAGGCCTGCACTTTGTTAATCTGGTCGGCGGGAATGTAGCCCACGATGGCCGTCAGCTCCCCCTCTTCCAGGGCGTTGGCCCTGGCCATCTGGTATTCCAACTCCCCATCCAGGTAATCCAGGTACTTCTTGAGAAGAACCCGCAGGGGGTAGAGGGCGCGGGCTTGTTCCTTTATGGCGTCGATCTCCCGGGCCAGGGCTTCCCCCTCGGACTGCATGGCCCCCAGGCTGCGGCAGGGGATTTCAAATTCCTCGAAGCCCTCCAGGGTTATCGGTTCCCGGCTGATGTGGGCGAAGGCGGCACCCTTTTTGTTCTGGCGCAACAGAACCACATCCTCCAGGGCGGCCAGGTTCGGGAGCTCCTCGGGAAGGGCGGTATAGAGCTTCACATAAAGGCCCTTCTCCGCCAGGGCAGACAGGTCCCCGGGGCAGAAGTCGCCCCAGGGCTCCAGTTTTGCCGTCTCCTTTTCCAGGGAGAGGGCTTTTTCCTTCAGGGACTGGAGCCTTTCCTTAAGTTCCATCACCACCGAGGAGGCTTCCTCCGGATCCGACAGGGAAGGGCTGCCCTCTTCCTTCGGCTTGAACTCGGCCAGGAAGTGGTAGGCGGCGGCAACCCGGTTCTGCCTTTCGGAGATATCCTCCATCTGGGGCGACCTGCACTGGAAGTCCTCCAGGTGGACCAGTCCCAGGTCCCGCAGACCCGTAAGGGTGGCTTCCTTGTCTTTGGTTTGGACAACCATGGATGCCTTCTTCATCTGTACGATCATGGTTTACCCAGTCCCCCTGACCAGTTTGCTTTTGGACATCTTGCCCCGAACCACCGCAGCTGTTTGCTGATCGCCAAGAAAAATGTTTATGACCCGGATGTTCTCCCTGGTCTCGGGGATTTTGACTTTTTCAAAGAGGTTGACCCTCTGGGAGGTGGTCCGCAGTTCCCTGCCCAGGAGGTCCGCCTGCTTTTCCAGGACGGAAAGCTCCACATCCAGGACCACCAGTTCCTTGAGTTTTTTGACGGCGGCATCCACCCACAGGGGGTTCTCCATGAGGTCGTAGGCCGGGTTGGCAAAGAGGATATCGGAAAAGACGGGGATATCCACCCCGGCGATGTTCTGGGTGTCCAGCCGGACTTCTTCCACCTGCACCAGGTGGGCGATGGGGATGCCTTCGCCAAAAACATCCACCCAGCAGAAGAGGTCTTCCACGGCCTGCTTCCGCTCCTCCCGCTTCCGGCGGATCTGTACTTCCACCTGGCGGATTTCCATCTGCAGGAGCTGCTTCTTCAAAAGCAGGGTGGGCAGGTAGCGCTCGAAACGCTTCAGCTGGTCCTTCTGTTTTTTCAGTTCGTTCTTGGTGAGCTTGATCTTGGCCATATCATCATCCCTTGTTGGGCCAGTATTCCGTTACCAGTTCTGACTTCAACCCCGTCTCGTCGGGTTCAAAGCTTTGGGCCAGAATCTCCCAGCCCCTGTCCAGGGCGGCTTCCAGGGGGATATTGACGGTGAGGTCCATCATTTCCCCTTCGAAGAGCTCGCCGTAGGTTAGGAGCTTTTCGTCCCAGTCGGACATCTTGAAGCCCATGGACTTCTTCTCCAGGGACTCCTTGTAGGCGGCGTAGAGCTTGATCATGCCGTCCATCAGGGCCCGGTGGTCGGAGCGGGTGTCGCCGTTTACCAGCTGCTTCAGCCGGGACAGGGAGCCAAAGGGTTCGATGCGGCCGTTGCGCAGGTAGAACTGGCCCTCGGTGATATACCCGGTGTTGTCGGGGACGGGGTGGGTGACGTCATCCCCGGGCATGGTGGTCACGCCCAGGATGGTAATGGAGCCCGACTCGTCGAAGTCCACCGCCTTCTCATAGCGGGAGGCCAGCTGGGTGTAGAGGTCTCCCGGGTACCCCCGGTTGGAGGGCACCTGCTCCATGGTGATGGCGATCTCCTTCATGGCGTCGGAGAAGTTGGTCATATCCGTCAGCAACACCAGCACCCGCTTCCCCCGGGTGGCAAAGCCCTCGGCCACGGCCAGAGCGATGTCGGGCACCAGCAGGGACTCCACGATGGGGTCGGCGGCGGTGTGGACGAAGAAGACGGTGCGGGAGAGGACCCCGCCCTTTTCCAGGGTCTCCTTGAAGAAGAGGTAGTCGTCGTATTTGAGGCCCATGCCTCCCAGGATGATGACATCGACTTCAGCCTGCAGAGCGATCCTGGCCAGCAACGGGTTGTATGGTTCGCCGGCGCGGGCGAAAATCGGCAGTTTCTGCGACTCGACGAGCGAATTAAAGATATCGATCATCGGGATACCGGTACGCACCATGTTGCGCGGTATGATGCGTTTGGACGGATTGACTGAAGGGCCGCCGACGGCAACCATGCGGCCTTGCGGCACCGGCGCGC
>PWVN01000284.1 GCA_003561835.1 Syntrophomonadaceae bacterium | reverse complement strand
CCTGATCCTGAAGAACGGCCTCAGCATCGTGGGCGTCCTTTTCCTCTTTCTCTTCACCGTCTTTCCCCTGATCAAGATCTTTGCCATCATGCTGGTGTACAAGGTGGCCGCTGCCGTGGTGCAGCCCCTGGGGGAGACGGAACTCAGCGAGGCTCTGAACACCCTGGGGAACTGCCTGGCCCTGGTCTTCGCCTCGGTGGCTACCGTCTGCTTCATGTTCATCGTGGCCATTACCATCATCGTGGGGGCGGGCAACGCCGCCGTCATGTTCCGCTAGGGGGGAAGGTTCATGCTCCGGGAGATCTCAAGCCTCATCCGGGACATCATCATCATCATCGTGGCCGCCACCTTCATCGAGCTCCTGCTGCCCCGGAAGGAATTTCACCGCTACGTCAGGATGGTGGTGGGCCTCATCATCATCCTGACTCTCATCTCCGCCGTAAACCGGTTTTTGGGGGTACGCCCCGATGCCGCATCCTTCTTCCGGCAGCTGGAAGGCCCGGGGGGGGCGGACGCCCCGGCCCTGGAGGAAGGTTTTTTTAAGGAGCGGGTCCTGGGAGAATACCGGGCCCGGGTTGCCCTGGAGGCGGAGGGGCTGGCCCGGGAGTTCCTCCAGGGTGAGGCAAAGGCCCGGGCGGAAGTGGAACTGGCGGAAGAGGGGGAAATCGACGGGGAAATCGCCGTCATCCGCCTCTACCTGTCACAATCCGGCGGGGCCGGGGAAGGGGGCGTGGAGCCCATCGTCATCCGGGTGGGGCCCCCGGAGGAGGCCCGGGGGGAGGACCTATCCCCCGCACCGGATTTTGGGGACCGGCCCCTTAAGGAGCATGTGGCCCGTTATTTCAACCTGGAGGCCCGGCAGGTGGAAGTCATCCGCCTGGGCCGGTGAAGTGTGTCGCTATGAAGCTCAGAGAGGAGAGTGGCCTGTTTGAAGGACGATAAGAAGAAGTCATGGCCCGATTTTTTTCAAGGCTCACCGGGTTCCCTGCTCCAGGGCCGCAGGGGGCTGCTCCTGGTGGTGGTGGCCCTGATCGCCCTGCTGCTGATGAACCTGGACACCTTTACCCGATCCCCGGGGGAGGAAGCCGCGCCCCGGCTCCCGGACCCCACCCCCTACCAGGAAACGGTCCACCGGGAGCTGGAAATCGCCCAGCGCCTGGAAGCTATCCTGTCCAGGGTGGCCGGGGTGGGCCGGGTGAAGGTTTTCCTGACCCTGGAGGGAGGGCCGGAATACCGCTATGCCGGCACCACCGACCGCAGCAGTAAGGAAACCCGGGAGGAGGACAATGCCGGGGGGACCCGGGAAATTGTCGAGGAGACACAGCGCAGCCAGCTGGTCCTGCCCCGCTCATCCCAGGGGCAGGAAGAACCTGTGCTCATCCAGGAAGTTTATCCCCGGATCAAAGGGGTGGTGGTGGTGGCCCAGGGGGCCCAGAACCCCCGGGTCAAGGAAAGCATCACCCGGGCCCTGCAGACAGCCCTGAAGTTAAGCCCCCACAAAATAACGGTTTTGCCCATGGAGCAATAAGGGAGGAGGAATGAGAATGCAGCGCAAATATGTTTGGATGGCCTGCCTGCTGGTGCTGGCCGGCCTCCTTTACTGGTTGGTCACCTTTGAAAAAGAGGTCAGGTACCGGGAGATCCTTCCCGACCAGGATTCGGAGGTACCCAGCGTCTTTTCCGATTTCACCCCCATCCTGGACGACTGGCAGCTGGAGGAGTCCGACGCCTTTTTCGTGGAGTACCGGCTGCAGCGGGACCGGGTCCGCAGCCAGGAGATGGAGACCCTCATCGACTTCATCAACAACCCCAACGTGACACCGGAGAGCAAGTTCCGGGCGGAGGAGCAGCTCCTGAAGCTGGTGGATATGATGGAAAAGGAGCTTCTGGTGGAGAACCTGGTGAAGGCCCAGGGGTTTAAGGATGCCATCTTCTTTTTCCGGGAGAACAAGGCCCACCTGGTGGTCCGGGCCGAGGGCCTGACGGAGGGCCAGTTCGCCCAGCTGTCGGATATGGTCTCCCTGGTGGCGGGGATCGGCATGGAAGACGTGGTCATCATCGAAAACACCGGGAGGTAGGGCTGCCCGGGGACAGTTCCGGGATCCTTTCTTAAAAGCCCGCAAAGCCGCGGAAAATAAGGGCATAATTGTCAATGGCATTTTTTTCTGGTATAATGGCTATGGACTCAGAGAAGGAGGTGGAGAAAAATGGATGAAACCGAAAGAGAAATCGTTCAGGAATTGGGTTCCGTTCGCATCGCCGATGATGTGGTGGCCATCATCGCCGGTCTGGCAGCCACCGAGGTGGAAGGGGTGGCCGGGATGAGCGGCGGTTTTGCCGGCGGGATTGCGGAGATTTTGGGCCGCAGGAACCTCTCCAAGGGAGTCAAGGTGGAAGTCGGCGAGAAGGAAGCCTTTATCGAGCTTTTTATCATCGTTAAGTATGGTGCCCGGATTCCCGATGTGGCCTGGAACATCCAGGAAAACGTGAAGAAGGCCGTGGAGAACATGACGGGGTTGGAAACCAACAAGGTCAACGTCCATATTCAGGGCGTGGAGTTTGGCGCCGCCTCTTCCGAGGAAGAGGAAGGCTAGAGAAAGAAGAAAAACGAAAGGAGTCTCATGTATGAAGGGTCTGAGCAATTTTCTTATCGCAGTCTACAGCCTGGTCCTCATGGCCGTCGCGGCGGTGGTGGCGGGGCTGGCGGCGCCCCTTCCCTTCCTGGACGCCTTTAGGACAAGCTTCAGGGATATTTACAACAGCTGGCCCTTTGCCCTCATGGCCGTCGCCGTCTTTTTCCTGGCCCTGTGGGTCCTTTTCTTGAGCCTGCGCCCGGTGGAACGGTCCCGGACCATCGACCACCAGGGGGAGTTGGGCGAGTACAGGATCTCCTTCGAGGCCCTGGAGAACATGGTCCTGCAGGCAACCCGGGACATCAAGGGGGTTCGGGATACCCGGACCCGCCTCGCCCTGAAGGAAGGGGGCCTGGTCATCGACCTGCGCATCGGCACCCTGCCGGATCTGAAGGTGCCGGAACTGGTGGAGGAAATCCAGAGGAATGTCCGGGAGTACGTCCAGCAGATCAGCGGCGTGGACGTGGCAGAAGTCAAGGTCCTGGTGGAGAACATCAGCAAAGAGGCCAGGAGAAAATAGTTTTCCCAAAACGAGGTGTCTTATGGACTACAGAGATATCTGGCGGGAGCTGATCAACAGGCACTTGGGCAAAATCCTGGGAGGCATTTTATTCTTTCTTCTTGGGATAATATACTTGAAGTTCGGGTTCCTTCGGACCCTCTTTCTGCTGCTGATCACCGCCCTCGGCATCTACATCGGCGGCAGCAAGCTGGACGGCAGCCGGGAAATCCAGGATTACCTGGGGAGTCTCTGGCCGGTCCGGCGCTACAGGAGTTGACGTTTTTGTGAGCAGGCGTTCAGCCAGGGAAGCGGTCTTTAAAATCCTGTTCCAATCCGACATCACCGGAGAGAGCCCGGAGGTGGTCTTCACCCAGCCTTACTTTCAGGAGGCCCTCCCTCAGGAGGCCGACAGGGACTTTGCCCGGGAGCTGGCGGCGGGGATCGGGGGAACCCTGGCGGAACTGGACGAAACCCTGACCCCCTATTTGAAGAAATGGCACCTGAAACGCCTGCCGGTGACGGACCGGGCCATTTTACGCCTGGCCATCTATGAAATTCTCCATGTGAGGGAGGTACCTGCCAAGGTCTCCATCAACGAGGCCCTGGAGCTGGCAAAGAAATACGGGGACGTCAAGTCCGGCCCCTTCATCAACGGGGTCCTGGACAGCCTCTTGAGAACCGTAAAGGAGGAGGGCGGGGAGTGAGCCCCCTTTTCTTGGGCCTGGACACATCCTGCTACACCACCTCCATGGCTCTCCTGGACGGGGAGGGCAGCCTGGTGGCGGATCGGCGGCAGGTGCTGCAAGTGAAGAAGGGGCAAAAAGGGCTGAGACAGTCGGAGGCCCTTTTTCAGCATATACAGAACCTGCCCCGGCTCTTTGCCGGGGAAGGGGCCTTTCTCGGGGAGACGGCGGCCGTGGCAGCCAGCAGCCGGCCCCGCCCGGCAGCAGGATCCTACATGCCCGTCTTTCTGGCCGGGTCCAGCCTGGCCCGCTCCCTGGCGGCGGGGCTGCCCGCCCTCTACACCGACTCCACCCACCAGGAAGGCCACATCATGGCGGGGCTG
>PWVN01000137.1 GCA_003561835.1 Syntrophomonadaceae bacterium | reverse complement strand
TCTTTTTTTACCGGGTGGACTTCCAGGCGGCAGCCCGCCGCCTCCAAAGCTTCCCGGTACCCCGGGTCCAGGGAGTCCAGGTCCCCCACCACCAGGTGGGGAGTGATCTTTATGTCCAGGGCATGGCGGGCCCCGCCGTCGGCGCAGATGATGTTCCCGTAGCGGGGGGCGATGCGGGACAGCAGTTCGGTATGGATTTGGCCGTTGGCGATGATGAGAATTCTGTTCATGGCGGCTCCTTGGAAAAATAGGGTCAGGAGGTTTACCCCTGTGCACATAATCCGGTATCTTATCGTCTATCTTTTCATCCTGCCCAAGTTTGTCATCTGGCCCCTTTTGATCCTACATAGATTTTACCTCAAAAAAAAGGGAATTGAAAATGATTTTATCACCCGGCAGGTAAAAACCCTCCGTTGTTTTGCTGCCGCCAGGTTCCCGAAGCTGGGCTCCCTTGCCCTCATCAGGGAAAGCCTGGGGCTGGAATTTGAGGGCCTGGCAGATAAGTTCCTGCAGGTCCTGCCCCGGGGGGAGGGGAAATCCGCCCTGGAACTGGGGGAGGACTTCCGGGAAACCTATCCCCAGGACTGGAGGAATTTGACGGACAGGGCGCGGAAAACCTGGGGAGAAGGCTTTGCCCGCGCCATCGACCCGGCAATCTTTTTCTGCCAGCTCCTGAAGGAACTGGAGAGGGAGCACAGGGTTATCCGGGTCGAGGAAGAGAGGGGGATACGATGGAAAGCCCGTCCCCTGTAGCTGCCCGCCGCATCCTGGAGAAGCTGGCCCGCCATTATCCCGGGGCCCGGACGGAGCTGAAATATGGGAACGCCTTCCAGCTCCTGGTGGCCGTCATCCTCTCGGCCCAGACCACGGATAAGCAGGTGAACCGGGTGACGGCAGGGCTCTTTCAAAAATACAAAAGCCCGGCGGATTTTGCCTCCCTGACGGAGGAGGAACTGGCCGGGGAAATCAAGGGCTGCGGCCTCTTTAGGACCAAGGCCCGCAGCATCATCGGGGCCAGCCGGAGGATCCTCACGGAATACCGGGGGCAGGTGCCCGACACCCTGGAGGGCCTTCTGAGCCTGCCGGGGGTGGGCCAAAAGACCGCCAATGTGGTTCTCAGCACTGCCTTCGCCATCCCCGCCCTGGCGGTGGATACCCATGTGTTCCGGGTATCGGCCCGGCTGGGCCTGGCCCGGGGAAAGACCCCGGAAGAGACGGAGGAACAGCTGAAGCGGCTGATTCCCCGGAAGGACTGGAAGGAGGCCCATCACTGGTTGATCCTGCACGGGCGGCGGCTCTGCTTTGCCCGGAACCCCCGCTGCCCCGGGTGCTTTCTGCAGCACGAATGCCCCCAGGGCAGGAAGCTACTCTCCCAGGGCCTTGCGGACCGTTAAAAAGAGGCCCAGGAGGATGAAGAACCCTCCCCCGAAGGTGAAAAGGGTGGGGGGCTCCTGCAGGAAGATCCAGGCCAGGAGGGTGGCCCCCACCGGCTCCCCCAGGATGATGGTGGAGACCAGGGCCACGGGCACCTTGTCCAGGGCCCAGTTGAAGACGCTGTGGCCCATCAGGGTGGGAATGACGGCCAAAAGGAGAAAGACCAGGTACACCCGGGACGTATAGGGATAGAGGGGGGCCTTGAGGAGGAGGGCCAGCAGGAGCAGGACCAGGGAGGCTGTCCCGTAGACCCAGAAGGTGTAATTCAAGGTGGTGAACTGCCGGCGCAGGTGCCGGCCCACCAGCAGGTACCCGGCCATCATGACGGCGCCCCCCAGGGCCAGGAGGTCTCCCAGCAGTACGTTGCTGCCCCGGGAGTGGTCCCCGGCGCTGATGATGACCACCCCCACCAGGGCGATGAAAATTCCTGCCGCCGTCCCGGGGGAGATCCGCTCCTTCAGGAGAAAGTGGGAATAGAGGGAGACAAAGATGGGATGCAGGGAGACCAGGATCACGGAACTGGAGACGGAGGTATAGCTCAAGGATGAAATCCACAGGTAGAAGTGGAGAGCCAGGAAGAGGCCGCTGAGGCCGAAATAGAAAGGGTGGGACTTTATGGAATCCTTCTGTTTCTCCCTTATTAAAAAGACGGGAGTCAGAATCAGGGTGGTCACAAAAAGACGGTAAAAGGCCACGATCAGGGGCGGCACATCGATAAAGCGGATGAGGATGGAAGCAAAGGATACGGCGATGACCCCCAGGATGACGGCGGTGATGGCCGGCACGTTCTTCTGCATGGCGTTCTCCCTCCCCAGGGTATAAATTTCGCCGCGGCGGCCGGACTTCCTGCTTTCCCCCCGGTTTCAATAAAGCCACCGGATTGAATAAAGCAAAAGGAGCGGTAAAGGATATGACAGGAACACTGGTCAACGCGGCAGCCATCATCACAGGCAGCTTTCTGGGGCTCCTCTTCAAGAAGGGCCTGCCCGAGAGGCTCCGGCAGACCCTCATGTATGCCATCGGGTTGGGGGTTTTGCTGATCGGCGGGAAGATGGCCCTCCAGGCCCAGAACATCCTCATCGTCCTGACCAGCCTGGTCCTGGGCGGCATCCTGGGGGAGCTCATCAACATCGAGGGCTACCTGGAGAAATTCGGCCTCTATATCCAGTCCCGGGTGGACGAGAACAGCTCCATCGCCAAGGCCTTCGTCACCTCAAGCCTCCTTTACTGCGTGGGCTCCATGGCCGTCATGGGGGCCCTGGAGAGCGGCCTGACGGGGAACCATTCCACCCTGTACGCCAAGTCCATCCTGGACGGGGTCACCTCCGTCATCTTTGCCTCCACCCTGGGAATCGGGGTGGTCTTCGCGGCCCTGCCCGTCCTCCTGTACCAGGGGGCCATCACCCTGGCCGCTTCCCTGCTGCAGCCCCTGCTGACCCCGGAAGCGGTGGCGGAGATGACGGGGACGGGGGGCCTCCTCATCATCGGCATCGGACTGAGCCTTTTGGAGATCAAGAAGTTGAAAATCGGGAACCTTTTACCGGGTATCCTCATCGCCCTCATCCTGACCACGGCGGTGGCCCGTTTTTCCTAGGTTTACAGGTACCGGGCCACCAGGTCCCCCACCTCCCGGGTGCTATAACCCATCTGCCCCGCCTGCATGCTCTTCACGTGGTCCCGGCACACCCTCATCAGGGCCCCTTCGATGGCGGCGGCGGCCTCCTCTTCCCCCAGGGACTCCAGGAGCATGGCCCCGGCGCTGATGGCCGCCAGGGGGTTGATGACGTTCTGGCCCGTGTACTTGGGGGAGGAGCCCCCCATGGGCTCGAACATGGAGACCCCTTTGGGGTTGATGTTGCCCCCGGCGGCGATGCCCAGGCCTCCCTGGATCATGGCCCCCAGATCCGTGATGATGTCCCCGAACATGTTGTCGGTGACGATGACATCGAACCATTCCGGGTTTTTGACCATCCACATGACGGCGGCGTCGACGTGGACATAGTCCCTCTGAAGTTCCGGGTAGTCCGCCTGCCCGATTTCATGAAAGGCCCGTTCCCACAGGTCGAAGGCATAGGTAAGGACATTGGTCTTGCCGCAGAGGGTCAACTTCTTCTCCCGGTCCCGCTTGCGGCAGTACTCGAAGGCAAAGCGCAGGCACCGCTCCACTCCCCTGCGGGTGTTGACGGACTCCTGGACGGCCACCTCGTCAGGGGTGCCTTTCTTCAGGAAGCCCCCTACGCCGGCATAGAGGCCCTCGGTATTTTCCCGGACCACCACGAAATCGATCTCCCCGGGGCCCTTTTCCTTTATGGGGGTATGAACGCCGGGGTAGAGCTTTACCGGCCTTAAGTTTATGTACTGGTCCAGGGAAAAACGTATCTTCAAGAGGATCCCCGTCTCCAAAATCCCCGGCTTCACTTCGGGGTGGCCGACGGCCCCCAGGTAGATGGCGTTGCAGGCTTTCAGTTCCTGCAAAACCGAGTCGGGGAGGGTTTCCCCGGTCCTTAAGTATCTCTCTCCCCCCAGGTCGTAGGGGTGAAAGGCCAGCTTGAAGCCCTGCTTTTGGCCGGCCGCCTCCAGGACCTTTATCCCCTCCCGGACCATTTCCGGGCCTGTACCGTCCCCGGGGAGCACTGCAATGTTGTACGTCATTCTCCTTGCCTCCTCAATTGTCCCGATTATTTCCCTCTATTTTAAACCATAGGGGGCCCTTTGTATAGAATCCCGGCAAGTTTTTCTTAAAAAACCGTTGTCATGGCCCTTCCCCTTTGGTATAATCTTGGTAGGAGGGCTGCAAGAGCTTTCCGGGAGACAACGGCGTCTCTTATACCGCAGGAGCGGTCAAGAGGCGTCTTTTCGTTGTTGAAACTAAAAAAAGGAAGGGATGCATGAGATGAGTATGACAAAAGCGGAGGTCCTGAAGCTGGCAGAAGAGAAGAATGTGCACTTTATCCGCCTCCAGTTCACGGATATCGTGGGGGTTTTGAAGAACGTGGCCATCCCCACGGACCAGCTGGAAAAGGCCCTGGACGGGGAGCTCATGTTCGACGGTTCCTCCATCGAGGGTTTCGTACGCATCGAGGAGTCGGATATGTATTTAAGGCCCGACCCGGATTCCTTTGTGATCCTGCCGTGGCGGGCGGGGGAGGGGGCGGTGGCCCGTCTCATCTGCGACGTTTACAACCCCGACGGCTCCCCTTTCATCGGCTGTCCCCGGAACACCCTGAAGCGGGTCATCCAGGAGGCAAAGGACATGGGTTTTCGCATGAATGTGGGCCCGGAACTGGAATTTTTCCTCTTCCATACCGACGAGGACGGCAGGGCTACCCTGAAAACCCACGATACCGCCGGCTATTTCGACCTGGCCCCCGTGGACCGGGGGGAGCAGGCCCGCCGGGACATGGTCCTGTCCCTGAAGCAGATGGGCTTTGAGATCGAAGCCTCCCACCACGAGGTGGCCCCGGCCCAGCACGAGATCGATTTCAAGTACGACGAAGCGTTAAAAACCGCCGACAAAATCAGCACCTTCCGGTTTGTGGTCCGGAGCATCGCCCAGGGCCACGGCCTCCATGCCACCTTCATGCCCAAACCCATCTTCGGCATCAACGGCTCCGGCATGCACACCAACCAGTCCCTCTTCGCCAACGGCACCAACGCCTTCTTCGATCCGGAAGACCCCCTGCAGCTCAGCGCCGAAGCCTATCACTACATGGGGGGGCTCATCCGGCACGCCAAGGGCTTTGCCGCCATCACCAGCCCCACCGTCAACTCCTACAAGCGGCTGGTGCCCGGGTACGAGGCCCCTGTCTACATCGCCTGGTCCGGCCGGAACCGGAGCCCCCTGATCCGGATCCCTGCCAAGCGGGGTTCCTCTACCCGGCTGGAGCTCAGGAACCCGGACCCCTCCTGCAACCCCTACCTGGCCATCGCCGTCATGCTGAAGGCGGGTCTGGAGGGAATCCGTCGCCAGATCAAGCCCCCCGCCTCGGTGGACCAGAACATCTACCAGATGACGGAGGCGGAAAAAGAGAAACTGGGCATCGACAGCCTGCCCAGCACCCTCTACGATGCCGTCCAGGAGTTGAAAAAAGACCCTGTTATCCAGGAGGCCTTGGGCCCCCACATCACCGCCCGGTTCATCGCCGCCAAGGAACTGGAGTGGCACAAGTACAACACCAGCGTCCATTCCTGGGAAGTGGATTCCTACCTGTCCCTGTATTGATGGCACCGGACAGTCAAGAAAGCAGCGCAGTTTTTAATTGAACTGCGCTACTTTCATTGTTTAAGCGAATAGGTTATAATTTCCTAAGAGCCAAAAACCTTTCCGTCCCGGCCCCCTGCCGGTTAAAGCCGCACTGCGGGCGGGGCCCCGGGGAAGGGAAAGGGTAAGAGAGGTGTTTGCCATGGAAGATAAAGGTTTGTATGCGGAGATCAGCGAAACCGTCCGGGAACTGGAGGTGGAATCCGTCAAGCTTCAGTTTACCGATATATTCGGCATCATCAAGAACGTGGCCGTCCCGGTGGAACAGCTGCCCAAGGCCCTGACGGGGGGCCTGGTCTTCGACGGCTCCGCCATCGAGGGCTTTGCCCGGGTTGAAGAATCCGACATGTACCTGGTCCCGGACCCCGCCACCTTCAAGGTCTTTCCCTTGAATACCCAGGAGGGGGTTCTGGCCCGTTTGATCTGCGACATCCGGACCCCCGGCGGGGAGCCCTTTGGGGGATGCCCCCGGCAGGTCCTGCGCCGGGTGGTGGAGGAGGCTCGTTCCCTGGGGTACGAGATGTTCGTGGGCTCGGAAACGGAGTTCTTTCTCTTCCACACCGATGAAAGCGGGGCCCCCACCCTCAAGACCCACGACCGGGGAGGCTACTTCGACCTGACCCCCCTGGACCACGGGGAGAATGCCCGCCGCCAGATGATGATAACCTTGCAGGAGATGGGGTTTTTTGTGGAATCCTCCCACCACGAGGCCTCCCCGGGGCAGCACGAGATCAACGTCAAATACACCGATGCCCTGACCATGGCGGATCAGATGGTCACCATCCGCTACCTGATCAAGGCCATGGCCCAGCGCTACGGCCTCCACGCCACCTTCATGGCCAAACCCAAGGAGGAATACAAGGGGTCGGGTATGCACTACAACCAGTCCCTCTTTCGGGGGGGAGAAAACCTCTTTTACGATGCCGCCTCACCATCGGGGCTGAGTCCCGCCGCCCTCTCCTACATGGCCGGCATCCTGAGGCACGCCCCGGCCATCACCGCCGTTGCCAATCCCACCGTCAACTCCTACAAGCGGCTGGTCCCGGGGTTTTACGCCCCCGTCTTCATCTCCTGGTCCCGGAGCAACCGGAGTTCCTTAATCCGCATCCCGGCGGAGAGAAGGGAGAATACCCGCCTGGAGCTGCGCAGTCCCGACTCCACCTCCAACCCCTACCTGGCCCTGGCCGTCATGCTGAAGGCGGGCCTGGAAGGCATCCGGGAGGGCCTTGAGCCCCCGGGGGAAATCCGCCACAACCTGTACCAGGACGCCCTGCCCGAGGGGAAGGGGGGCAAACGGCTGCCCCGGACCCTGCGGGAGGCCCTGCGGGAACTGGAAGGGGACTCCCTGGTGCGGGGCGTCCTGGGGGAGCATATCTATGAAAGCTTCACAAGGGCCAAACAGGAGGAGTGGGAGCGTTACCACCACCAGGTCCACCCGTGGGAGCTGGGCGAATACCTGGGGCGCTATTAAAGAACGGAGCGGGGAGTGTTCCCTTTGGCAGGAATATTCATCATTTCCAGCGATCCTCACCTGCGAAGGCGCGTAAAGAGCCTTCTGCCCCCCTCGGGCCACACCATCCTGGGGGAGTCCGGCGATGGCATGCGGGCCTTACGCCAGGTGCGGGGCCTCTCCCCGGACCTGATCCTCCTGGATGCGGACCTTCCCGGGGGCAGCCTGAAAATCGCCAAGATTATCGCCGAGGACCGGATCGCTCCCATCCTCCTTTTGAGTTCCTCCTGGTCGGGGGAACTGATCCACCAGGCCCGGAGCACCTGGATCTTTTCCTTTGCTTTAAAACCCGTGACGGGGGTGAACCTCCTGCCCGCGGTGGAAAGCGCCATAACCTCCTATACCCACCTGTCCCGGGCGGAGGAGAGGGCCGACACCCTGGACAGGGCCCTCAAGGAGCGAAAGATCATTGAGCAGGCCAAGGGGCTGCTGATGGAGAGGTTGAGGATCAGCGAGGGGGAAGCCTATAACAGGATCCGCCGCCAGAGCATGAACAAAGGGGTTTCCCTGGCGGAAATCGCCCGGGCCGTCATCCTCCTCTACCGGGACCGGGATTAGTGATGCCGGCGGAGGGCGCCGGCGATCTCTTCAAGGACCGAGGGTTCTCTCTCCCGGGAGACCGCCCGGGCCAGGTAATCGAGCCCCCTGGCGCCTCCCGTCCTGCCCAGGGCCCAGGCGCTGTACCCCCGGATACGGAGCCGGGGGTCTTCCAGGAGCAGGCGTCCCAGGTGCGGCTCTCCCTCCCGGGCCTTCAGGTTTCCCAGGGCGATGATGGCATTTCTCTGCAGGACGCCGCGGCCCCGCCAGAAGAGGGGGCTGTCCCGGAATTGCGCGGCAAAACCTCGTTTCCCCAGGTCCAGCAGGGGGAGGAGGGGAGGGGGGGGGTCCTTTGCGGGAAGGAACTCCGGGTCCACCGGGGCCGCCGAGCCTTCCCCGTTGTAGGGGCAGGCCTCCTGGCAGAGGTCGCACCCGTAAAGCCTGTCGGCCATGTAGGGCCTAAGGCCGGGGTCGATATAATCGGAAGCCTGGCTTATATAGGAGAGGCAAAGAGATGGATTCAGGGTATAGGGGGAATTAAGGGCCCCGGTGGGACAGGCCTTGAGGCAGTTCCGGCAGCCTTTGCAGCGGCCGGGGCCTTTTATTTCCCGGGCAGGCTCCAGGGGGAAATCCAGGAGGATCTCGCCCAGGAAGGTGAAGGAGCCCAACTCCCCGTGGAGGAGGCAGCTGTTCTTCCCGAAAAAACCCAGGCCGGCCCGGCAGGCGATGGCCCGGTCCAGCAGGGGTCCGGTATCCACGTAGGCCTTGCAGGCGGCGCCGGGCTTCAGGGCGGCGATCCGGACGGCGATGCGGGCCATCTTTTCCCCCAGCACCCGGTGGTAATCCCTGACCCGGGCGAAACGGGACCAGGACCCCCGGGGGACGTCCCCGGGTTTCTCCCCGGCGGTTGGGTACCTGTAGTTGAAGCTCAGGGCCAGGATGCTCTTCACCCCCGGCAGCAGCCGGGAGGGATCCGTCCTGGCCAGGATATCCCCGCCGGAAAAGGGGAGGGCGGGGCCTGTCTTTTCCCGGCCCAGCAGGTGCTTTCTTTCCTCCAGGAAGGGCTTCGCTGAGGCGATCCCCGCCAGGGAGCAGCCTTCTTCGTAAGCGGTTTCCAGGACCTTCGCTTCCAGTGACACGGCGAACAACCCCATTTTTTCTTTATCATAACAAAAAAACCCCTCCCGGTATAGTATAGAGGGAAAGGTATATATAAGAAGGGTAAGAGGGCCAAAGCCCCCTTTAAAAAAGCAGTCCGCGGCTTACGATTTCGCAGTTCCAGTTCAGCCCGCTGTTGTCATCCCAGTTGTCCACAGCGTCCTTGAAGCAAAAATTGATTTCTGTCTGGCCTTCTGCCGGGACCTTGCAGGCAAAGGAGCCATCCCTTTGACGCTGCATGGGGACGGTGGCCTTGTTGCTCCAGCCGTCGTAACCGTAGTGGCACCAGACTTCGGGGGCCCCGCTCTTGCTCAAGAGACCCTGGTACTGAATCTGCACCTGCTCGCCTTTTTTCACCTTCCTGGGCTGTACTTTCACCCGCTCATGATGCATGGAATTCGCCTCCTGATTTAAATTCTTCACTGCTATTTTGCTTCTACTCGAAGATTATAACTCTGGTAATATCTGGTGAAGAAATATCCCCGGGAAATCCCCCCGCCCGGCAGGAAATTTTTCTGCGGCAGAGAAAACATACTATATTGTGGGCCCACTGACGGTAAGGACAGAGAAGAGGAAGGGATGATGACGCTCATGGGAGACGTGAACACCTTTATCAACGGTGACTATACCACGGTGGAAAAGGCCTATCTCCACATCGAGGACCGGGGTATGCTCTTTGGCGACGGGATCTACGAATTTGCCCGCTGCTACGTGGATGGAATACCCTTTCAGATGGAGGAGCACCTGCAGCGGCTGAAGAACAGCGCAAAAGCCATCGACCTTGAACTCCCCTACACCGGGCCAGAGATTAAAGACATCGTCGGGGAGCTCCTGGAAAAATGCGGGGCGAAGCAGGCGGGGATCTACATCCAGGCGACCCGGGGCCTCAATATGCCCAGGACCCACCATTTCCCCAGGGTCGTGAAGCCCAGTTTCTTTATCATCGTCCGGGAGCTGGAACCGGAACCCCCGGAGTTCATGGTTGACGGCGTCAAGGCCATCCTGCTGCCGGACCAGCGCTGGACCCGCTGTGATATAAAGTCCCTGAACCTGCTGCCCAACATCCTGGCCAAGGAAAAGGCCGTGAGGGAGGGGGCCTATGAGGCCATCTTCTACCGGGATTTCGGGGTCACCGAGGGCTCCAGCAGCAGCGTCTTTGCCGTCTTCGACGGCAGGATCTATACCACCCCTGCCGGAGAGTGGATCCTGCCGGGGGTTACCAGCCACACGGTGGTGCAGCTGGCCTCCCGGGCTGGGTATTCGGTCCACTTCGAGTTTATTCCCAGGGAGAAGCTCTACAAAGCCGACGAGTTGTTCATCACCAGCTCCCGGCTGGATATTGTCCCCGTTTCCACCCTGTACGATACACCCATCGGCAGCGGCAAGCCGGGCCCCCTGACCCGCGCCCTGAAGGAAGCCTTCCAGGCCTTCGCCAGGGGTCAGGCCTGAGCTGCTCTTAAGACAATCGGGATTGACGCGGCCTCTACGGCCAAAAAACTGTAACGGGCACGGAGCAGAAAGACCTCCTTTTTGGGAGGTTTTTTTGTCTGCCCTTTGCCTGCATAAGATAAGGGACTTAATTGCAAAATAAAGAGAGCATCCGGAAGGTGGTGAAAAAAAAGCCTGCGGGCTTTTGCAAGCTATGAGCATGAAGGAAAACAGCAGTCAGCCGAAAGTTGCCTACTTTTCCATGGAGTTTGGCCTGCACCCGGGGCTTCCCATCTATGCGGGAGGCCTGGGGATATTGGCCGGGGATTTCCTCAAGGCAGCCCGGGATATGAAAATGCCCCTGGTGGGGGTCGGCATCCTGTGGCGGCAGGATTACACGGAACAGTATATCGGTGACGACGGGTATCCCTATGACAGGTACCCCCGGTTCGACTTTGACTTTCTCAAGGATACCGGTGTGCGGGTCAACGTGAGGGTATGGAACCAGGAGGTGGCCCTCAGGGTATACCTGGCAGACCAGTATGACAATGTGCCCCTGTACCTTTTGGATGCCGGGTACCCCGGTTCCCCCCATGCCTGGATAACCAGCAAGCTCTACGAGAGCAAGACGGATATCCGTATTGCCCAGGAAATAATTCTGGGAATCGGAGGGGTACGGGCCCTGAAGGCCCTGGGCGAAGATCCGGAATTGTACCAATTCAATGAAGGGCATGCCGTTTTGGCGGGTATCGAACTCATCAAGAAACAGATGGACCGGGAACAGCTCACCTTTGCCGAGGCCTGGGACAGGGTGCGAAATCATATCGTCTTCACCACCCACACCCCCGTAGAGGCAGGCAATGAAAAGCACGACCACGACCTGCTGGAGAAAATCGGGGCCTACAACGGCCTGTCCTACCAGGAGATGCGGCAGATCGGGGAGGACCCCTTCAACATGACCATCGCGGCCATGAGGCTGTCCAACATCACCAACGCTGTCTCCAAGCTTCACGGCCAGACGACCCGGGAAATGTGGTGCGAGATTTGCGGTGAGCACCCCATCATTTCCATCACCAACGGCGTCCACGTGCGTACCTGGCAGGATAAAAAAATCCGCGAAGCCTTCGAGAAGGGCGCTGACCTTTGGGAACCGCACCAGGAGCTGAAGAAGGATTTGCTGAACTTCATCCAGAAGAAGAAGGGGGTCCGCCTGCGGGAAGACTGCCTGCTGATCGGTTTTGCCCGGCGGGCAGCCCCCTACAAGCGCAGCGACCTCATCTTTCGCAGCACCGACATCATCGAAAGCCTTATGAGAGAAGGGAAGCTCCAGCTCCTCTTCTCCGGCAAGGCCCACCCCAATGACCATCTGGGGAAGAACATCATCTGCAACCTGGTGCAGATGGAAAGGCGCTACCCGGGAAACGTGGTCTTCCTGGAGAATTACGATATGGCCATCGCCCAGCGCATGGTGAAGGGCTGCGATGTCTGGCTGAACAATCCCGTCCGGCCCCTGGAGGCCAGCGGCACATCGGGCATGAAGGCTGCCATGAACGGCGTTTTGAACTTGAGTGTGGTGGACGGCTGGGTGGCCGAGGGCCCCCAGCACGGCATCAGCGGCTGGCTCATCGACCAGCATTCCACCGATGAGGGGGACGAAATGGAGAGAAACAGGAGGGACCTGCTGGCCCTTTACCGGATTTTGCAGGAAGAGGTCATGCCCACCTATTACGGGGACCGGCGCTCCTGGACCAACATCATGTATGCCAGCATCGACATGTCCCACTGGCAGTTCTCCTCCAGCAGAATGGTCCTGGAATACTACAATGTCATGTACCAGCGGGCCCGGCCCCGGCCGCGGGAACATATCTGTTTCCTGGAACCCGAATACCAGAAGTAGCAGGATACTGTTCCAGCCAAAAAAAGAAGGAGCCCCCGATTGCCAGCCGGGGGCTCCTTCGTTATAATGAGGGTAGACTGGGGCACCTACGAGATAACCTATAGGATTGATATAGAATTCTTTTCGATATATAATGAAAAGAAACGGTGGTACGGGATATGCTCACAAGTCTTCTGAAATGGATACAAAACCTTCTCTTCAAAAACCGCGCCGTTCCATACCAGGCTGAGCTGCAGCCGGAGAACTACCAGGGGACCGCCTACCAGTCGGATCTGCGAAACTATCAGCCGACCTTTTTTGGAGGAACCATCCGGGACATAACCGGCTACACCGAGGAGGAGTTCAGGGAGGGCAAGATCACCTGGGATCGGGTTGTGCACCCCGAGGACCTGCATCTCTTTTTGCTGGAAGATGAGAAGTTTAAAGGGAAAGAGAAGCACATGTTCGACCTGGAATACCGGATTGTGCACAGGGATGGCGAGATCCGCTGGATCCGGGATATCGGCCAGGTCCTGCCGACCCCTGCCGAAGAGAACCCGCAGATATCCGGCGCCCTTTATGACATCACCCGGCAGAGAAGTCGGATGGATAGTTTGAGACATGCCCTGGGGATATCCCGGGAAGACTTCCTGGACGAGACGTAGGGACTTTATATCCGGCCTCTTCCATTACCGTTACCGTGTAACTGGTGCCATGCCTTTTGGCGCACCGGTTATTTTTTTTCTCAAAGTCAAAGTACATCCCTCTCCCGGCGGACATGATATAATCGAGTCAGAATGACAGGGCGGACCATTGTGTATTAGATGGTTCACCGGACAAAGGAGGAAGAGTTTCAGTGAAAGAGGTGTTGGAACTGATCGGAAAATGTGGTTTTTACTGCGGCAGCTGTCCGGATTACGCTGAAGGGATCTGTTCGGGCTGCAGGAAAGCCCACAGCAGGGGGGACTGCTTTACCTTCGATTGTGTGGATTCCAAAGGGATCTCCTTTTGCGGTCACTGTGACCGGTTCCCCTGTGAGGAGGTCATGACCCGGGAGAAGGCCACGGTCCTGGATGTCCGGTGGCTCCGCTGGAAAGCCCGCCAGCGACAGGAACGGGAGTCCAGGGGTTCCGAGAGGAAACATAATGATTGACAAAATGTCATATAAAATGTGATATATTGCACAGGCGGCTAAAGCACCAACTACAGAGTGATCGGCCTGATATTTTCCCTGTTGGGAGGGTTTGGACTGATAACCTCATTAAGAACCAGGGCTTAACGAGAACCTTGTATCCAGGCACCTTAAGTGGTGCTTGAATTTTTGACTGGAACTTCGTATCACATTTTACAAAAAATTTAGAATGCTTGACTTGAAAAATATCCTATCAATCCTTACAATAATAGACAGGAAGCCACAGCCTTCCTGATGCACGTAACGGGAGGGATAGGGCAGCCAGATAAAGGATTGAAGGTGGTACCGATAGAATTCATAGAGGCGTGGCAGCGAACCGGCTGGACTTTCGGGAAGACCATGATCGTCTTCTGGGCAGTTTTGTTGCCCCTTCTTGGAATCATCTACGTCCAAATGGAAAGGAAGGCGAAGGTGGTGAAGAGAGGGAATACGGCAGGCAACATCGTGAACCAGGGGCGGTTTGCCCAAAGCGGGGGGTGGGTCTATTTCAGCAGTAATGAAAGCGGCCATACCCTCTGCAAAAAAAGGATTGCGGACCCCAGGGGAACTTTCCTGAGCAGCACCATAAAACCCAGGTATATCAATGTACTGGGTGACTGGGTCTATTACAGCGCCGTACCCGGGGAGATATCCCTGGAAGGGGACTCGCTGCTGCATCCAGAACGATATCTCTACAAGGTCAAAACCGACGGCAGTGAAGAAACCCGGTTAAACGACCACAATACCCTGTGTGTCCAGGTAATGGGGGAATGGGCATACTACACCAGCTTCCAGGGCGAAGCCGGTGAATATCACCTTTACCGGATACGGGTAGACGGGCGGAAGAAAGCTTTGCTCAAAAAGAATGTGGGTATGGATGCCTGTGTCCTTAACCGGTGGGTTTATTACGGCAAAGATGACGGCCTTTACAGGATGAAGATAAATGGAAGGGGCAGTAAACGGATCAGTGAAGACCAGGCCCGCTGCATCAGTGTTGTGGGAGAGTGGGCCTATTACAGAAAGCAGGCAGGAAAAAGAGGCTCTCTGCACAGGGTGAAGACCGACGGCACGAAGGGCACCCGGTTAAACCACGATGATTCCTGTAATATCCTGGTGGGAAGCGGCGGGATTTACTATATAAACGGGGATGACGGGCGGAAGATTTACCGGGTTCTCAGTGACGGTACGGGACGGAACCGGATCACCGAAACCCGAACCCGGGTTTTTAACATTCTGGGGGACAAGCTTTTCTATGTGGCGGAAGATGAGGAAGCATACTGGATTTCGCTGCAGGGGGAAAGCGCCGGGCTGCAGGGCAGGGTTGGGCTTTAACCCGCAATATGCCGAGATAGAGGACATAAGTAACCCAGTATAATGCCGATGTTTGATATTTTCTGGGGGGAAAGAAATGGAGAACAGAAGAGATCCCGACTTTATGACCTTTTACTGCCGCGGAGCAACTGCAGTTTTATTAAAGAAGGCAGATGAGGGGTACAAGGTTTTGCTGATTAAAAGGGCAGACTCCTATGAAGGCGCATGGTGTTTTGTGGCCGGTAAGATTGAGGAAGGCGAAAAAGCCTGGCAGACCGTCTTACGAGAGATCAGGGAAGAAACAAACCTGGTTCCGTCCACCTTGTATTCAGCGGACATTTTTGAACAGTTTTATCAGGCGGAGCATGAATGGATCTGGGTGGCTCCCGTATTTGTGGGCTTAATAACGGAGCAGCAAAAGGTTAAACTTAATGAGGAACACAGCGATTATCACTGGTTTACCGTGGAAGAGGCCAGGGAAGCACTCGTATTTCCCGGTCAGCGTATCATTCTGGAACATATCGAGAAAGAGTTTATTGAGAGAAAACCATGTCACTGGTTAAAAATCAATACAGGTCGGACAATACCTGGCGCCGGAGAGTGTCCTTAGG
>PWVN01000125.1 GCA_003561835.1 Syntrophomonadaceae bacterium | reverse complement strand
ACATCCGCCGCTGCCGTGGTCTCCAGGACCAGGGCCAGGTCCGGCCTGATCCTGTAGGCCGCCACAGCGGCCCCCCGCAGCCCCACCTCCTCCTGGACGGTGAAGGCAGCGTGCAGGGAGAGGGGCAGATCCTCCTTGAAAAGCTCCGCCAGCAGGCAGCAGCCCACCCGGTCGTCCAGGGCTTTCCCCATGAAGGCCCCCGTCCCCATAGGCTTGGGGATGGTGGCGAAGACAGCGTAATCCCCCGTCTTCACCAGTTTTTCGGCCTCCTCCTCGCTGCCTGCCCCGATATCGATGTAGAGCTGGTCTACCGTCAGGGTTTTCCCCCGCTCCTCCTCCTTCTGCAGGTGGATGGCCTTGGCGCCGATGACCCCCGGCACCCGGCCGGGGCCCACCAGGACGGGTTTGGACAGAAGGACCCGGTCGTCGATCCCCCCCACCTTCTTGAACCTGAGGAGGCCGCTTTTCTCCATCTCCACCACCATCAGGCCCACCTCGTCCATGTGGGCCGACAGCAGGACCCGGGGACCCTCCACGGCCCCCCTCTTGCAGGCCAGGAGGTTCCCCAGCACATCCGTCTCCAGGGCATCCACCCGGGGGGCCAGCTCCTCCTTCAAAAGGTCCCGGACTTCCCCCTCACAGCCGGAGACGCCGAAGGCCCGGGAGAGTTTTTCTAACAGCATGTCAGCACCTCCTTGAAAGAGACCTCCAGGTCCCGGATAAAGAAGGCCAAAAGCCGGGCTGCGCTCTGGATGTCGGCCAGGTCCAGGGTCTCCACCGAGGTGTGCATGTAGCGCAGGGGAATGGAGACGATCCCCGTGGCCGCTCCCTCCCGGGCGATCTGGATGGCCATGGCATCGGTGCCCGAGCCTCCCGGGATCAGCTCCCTGGGGGCCTTGATGCCGCAGTCCGCCGCCGTCTGCTCCAGCCGCTGGTAGACTGCCGGGTGGACGTTGGGGCCGAAGCCCAGGGCAGGGCCCTTCCCCAGGGCAAAGGTCTCGTGCTTCGGCACCCCGGGAAGCTCCCCGTGGGTGACATCCACGGCGATGCCCACATCCGGGGTGATGCCGTAGCTGGAGACCAGGGCGCCCCGGTAACCGACTTCCTCCTGCACCGTAGCCACGGCGTAGACATCCGGCCCGTGGTTCAGCTTTTCCAACTCCTTCAGGCACCCGTAGAGGACGGCCAGGCCGGGCCGGTTGTCCATGGCCTTGCCCGCCACCGTGGAGCCGCTGAGCTCCCGGAAATCCCCCCGGATGCTCACCAGGTCCCCCACCCGGACCCGCCCCTTAAGCTCCTCTTCGGAAAACCCCGTGTCCACCAGGAGCTTCTCCAGGGCCACGGCTTTACCCCGGTCTTCCGGGGCCGTCAGGTGGGGAGGCGGGGCGGTGAAGATGCCGGGCAGGTCTTCCTGGCCGTGGACCGTCACCTCCTGGTTCATCAGGGTCCGGATGTCGAAGCTGCCCACGGGGGCCACCCGGAGAAAGCCCTTCTTAAGGCCCGAGACCAGAAAGCCGATTTCATCCATGTGGGCCGCCACCATGACCTTTAAGGCTCCGTCCCCCTGCCGCCCTTTTTTATGGGCGATGACGTTCCCCAGGCGGTCCTCCTTCACCTCCGTGGCCGGGCCCGTGAAGAGGGCAGCCGCCAGCCGGGCCACCTCCCCCTCGTAACCCGCCACTCCCGGGGCCTGGCTCAGTTTCCGCAGGACCTCTTTCAATTCTTCCATCTCATCCCCTCCATACCCTTTCCTACACCTTTATACTTCGGCCCCGAGGCATAATTTTCCTCCACCCCGGAAAGCCGGGCAGGAAATACTTTTCCTTACTAAAATCTCACAAAGACAAAAAAAAATCCCTCCCCGGGGAGTCTTTCTCTAAATCCCGGATTGAGGGGTTTCCTGCATCTCTTTGAGGAGCCGGTAGGCATGAAACGCATCGGCTTCCCCCCGGGACCCCAGGCCGCAGGCCGGGGTCAACAACCACTGCTCCGCCAGCAGGCCGGGGGGCACACCCCGGGCTGCCAGCTTCCGGCAGCCCTCCCGGAAGAGGGACCACAGGGTTTCTGCCGAATCCGGCGCCCCTTCCCGGGCCGTAGGCACGATCCCCCAGGCCAGGGTGCCCCCCTGCTCCAGGAAGGGGCCCAGGTCCCCGGCAGCGGCCAGGAGGGAGGGAAAGTACCCGCAGACATCGGCGTTTACGATATCCAGGCCCGCCTTCAGGGCCAGGGACCACTCCACCCCGGCACAGGCGTGGACCCCCGCCAGGGCCCCCGCGGCCCGCAGGCGCTCCCCCAGGTAGGCATAGGCCCGGGTCACGGCCCTTCCCGAAAGGCCCACGGTGGCCGACTGGCCGTAGCTGCACAGGCCCGGGTCGTCAAAGAAGATGATGGCGGGAAACCCCAGTTTTTTGTATTCCTCCACCTGCCAGAGGGCCTGGAGGGCCAGGGCCTCCAGCAGGAGGGCCCTAAGCTCCCCGTCGTAGAAGCAGGGCCTTCCCTCCCCGTCCCGGAGCTGGAGGCCCAGGGTGACGGGGCCCGTCACCTGGCCCTTCAAAAAAGCCCCCTTTTCCGGGGGTACTGCCGCCACCCTCTCCAGAAAGGCGTAAAAACCCGCGGCCCCCTCCCGGGGCAGGGCAAAGGCGTCCAGGGCCTCCCGGTCCCCTTCCCCCGCCGGGAGGGCCCCTTCGTAGAAAGCCGTCAGGTTTTCCACCCAGCCTTCCTCTTTGTGGGGAAAGGCGAGGCCCCCCTCCCCCTCCCGCAGGAGGCCCCGGGATACCAGGGGGCCAGTAAACTGGCGAAGCATCCCCTCCTTAGGGCCCCGGCGGGGCAGCTGGGGCCAGTGGGGGGCCAGGGGCAGGTGATCAAAGACAAAATCCACCGATTCCCGGGGCTCTTGAAAGGGCAGGCTGCCGATGGCGGTGGCCAGGCCCCAGGGTTTACAGAGAGCCACCCTCAGCCCTCCTCTCTAGGCATTGTTGGCCAGGGCCTTCAATTTCTTCACATCCTCCTGGAAACCGGAAATATTCTCTTCCCGGCGGCACAGGAGGCCGTACTCCAGGCTGTCCACCAGGGCGATCCAGCTGGCCTCGATAACGTTGGCCGAAACGCCCACGGTGCTCCAGCTTTTTTGCGAGTTCCGGGATTCGATCAGAACCCGGACCCGGGCACCAGTGCCGTCCTGGCCGTCGATGACCCGGACCTTGTAGTCCATGAGCTGGATGGCCTTCAGCTCCGGGTAAACCTGCTCCAGGGCCTTTCGCAGGGCGTGGTCCATGGCGTTGACGGGGCCATTCCCCTCCGCCGCCGTCAGGTAGGTCTCCCCGGATGCCGTGAATTTTACCGTGGCCTCGGTGACGATCTCGCCGGGCCCCCGCTTCTCCGTGATGACCCTGAGGGCCTCCAGCTCGAAGAGGGGCTTGTAGGATTTCATGGCCTTCCAGATGAGGAGCTCAAAGGAAGCCTCCGCCCCTTCGAACTGGTACCCCTGAAACTCCAGCTGCTTCAACCTTTCCAGGAGGACCCGGGTCTCGGGCAGGCTTTTGTGGAGCCGGATGTTGGAGGCGTCGGCCTTGTTGACGATGTTGCTCCTCCCCGAGAGCTCCGAGAGGAGGATCCGGCGTTTGTTGCCCACCCGGGAGGGCTCCACATGCTCGTAGGTGGTGGACTTCTTCAGCACAGCATCCACATGGATGCCCCCCTTGTGGGAGAAGGCATTGTTCCCCACGTAGGGGAAATTGGCCTGGTGCAGCAGGTTTGCCGTTTCCGCCACAAAGCGGGAGAGCTTCGTCAGCTTCTTCAGGGCGTCATCCCCGATGCAGTCGATGCCCAGCTTCAGCTTCAAATTGGGGATAAGGGTGCACAGGTTGGCGTTGCCGCAGCGTTCCCCGTACCCGTTGATGGTCCCCTGGACCTGTATGATGCCCATCTCCACGGCGATGAGGGAGTTGGCCACGCCCACACCGCTGTCGTCGTGGGCGTGGAGCCCCAGGGGGGTGCCGATGACCCGGCGGACGGCGTAGATGATCTGCTGCAGTTCCAGGGGCAGGACCCCGCCGTTGGTATCGCAGAGGATGATCTTGTCGGCGCCGCCCCGCTGGGCCGCCTTCAGGGTCTCCAGGGCGTATTTCGGGTCGCTCCGGTAGCCGTCGAAGAAATGCTCCGCATCGTAAAGGACTTCCCGCTGGTGCTGCTTCAGGTAGGCGACGCTCTCCTCGATCATGGCCAGGTT
>PWVN01000150.1 GCA_003561835.1 Syntrophomonadaceae bacterium | reverse complement strand
GGCGGCGGCGATCTTCAGGCTGTTTTCCAGGGCTTCTGGGTGGGCGTGGAAAAGCTCCGCCATCTCGGCGGCGGATTTAAGGTAGAACTCCTCCCCCGTGAAGCGCATGCGGTTTTCGTCGTTTACCGTCTTCCCCGTCTGGATGCACAGGAGGACATCGTGGGCTTCGGCGTCCTCCCGGTTCAGGTAGTGGAGGTCGTTGGAGGCCACCAGGGGGATACCTGTCTGGCGGCTTAAGGCCAGAAGGGCCTCGTTGGCCTCCTTCTGCTCCGGGATGCCGTGGTCCTGGAGCTCCAGGTAGAAGTTTTCGGGGCCGAAGATGTCCCGGTATTCCAGGGCCAGCTTGCGGGCCTCCTCCTCCCTCCCCTGCAGGAGGAAGGTGGGGATTTCGCCGGCCAGGCAGGCGCTCATGGCGATGAGGCCGCGGCTGTGGCGGCGGAGGACCTCCCGGTCCACCCGGGGCTTGTAGTAGAAGCCCTCCAGGAAGCCGGTGGAGACGATCTTCATCAGGTTCTGGTAGCCCTCGTTGTCTTTGGCCAGGAGGACCAGGTGGTACTGGAAATCGTCCCTGCGCGGCTCTTTGTCAAAGCGGCTGCGGGGGGAGATGTAGACCTCGCAGCCGATGATGGGCTTGATTTTTTCGGCGCGGCAGGCCTTGTAAAAGTCGATGACGCCGTACATAGCGCCGTGGTCCGTGATGGCCAGGGAGGTCATGTTGAGTTCCCTGGCCCGCTTGGCCATGCGCCGGATGGCGGCCGCCCCGTCCAAGAGGCTGAATTCTGTGTGGTTGTGCAGGTGGACAAAGTCTGTCACGTGAGGTTTCCTCCCCGGTGGTGTAGTGGGTTTGGTGGGTAGGGTTTTGGGTGGTATGGGTTTGGTGGTATTGTTTGGGTGTTTGTGTTTGGGTGTTTGTGTTTGGGTGTTTGTGTTTGGCATTAAGTGTTATTGGGTGTTCTGGGTTTGGGTGTTTTGGGATTTTGCGTTTTAACCTGTCAATTCTTTGGCCCAATTTTTATTTTGCGTCTTTCTTTAAATTCGACTCAAAAAGTGGAAATCCTTTCATAATTATTTTACAAGAGGCATAAATATGTTTGAAGCCGCTCCCCGGGCCGGGGAGGTGACGCCGGTTTAAAGGGAGGTTTCGCCGTGCTTAAACTCTTCAGTACAGCAGTATTGAATTTTCTCATCGCCTTCGGGGTGGTGATGGGAGGCGCCCTGTGCGGGGGCCTTTCCAGCCTCATCACCCAGCAGCCGCCCCTGCACACCATGACGGAGCTAGCGGCTAAGATGAAGATCTGGGGGCTGGTTTCCGCCCTGGGGGGGACCTTTACGGTCATCGAGGCCATTGAAATGGGGTTTCTGGACGGCCACCTGGCCACGGTGGTGAAGCAAGTCCTCTTGATATTGAGCGCATTTTTCGGGGCCCATGCCGGGTATCTTTTGATCCTGCACCTGGCCGGGGGCGATTGAAGTGGGGGTAAAGGTGGGGACAAAGGCGGGAACAAAGGCGAGGAGGAAAGGAATTGCCTGCCTGGTGCTGGGGTTCATGCTGGGGGCCGTCAGCTTTTCCCTGGTCAGCGGCCGGCAGATGGAGGAGCTCTACCGGGAGCGGGAAGAACTGAGGGTGTCCCTCTTTGAGACCCGGGAGCGGCTGATGAAGCTGGAGGATATGTGGGAGTCCCGGGGGGAGGAGATCGTCCGGGAAGCCCGCATCGTCCTGGAGACGGAAGAGGACAGCTTTATCGAGCTGGCCCTGAAGCAGGCCATCCAGGAGATCGTCAAGGACCTGGTGGGGGAAAAGGTGCAGAGCTTAAACCCCAGCCTTGTGGTGCGGATGCTGGACGGCAGGAAGGTGGCAGCGGAGGAAAGGGAATTTATCCTGGACCTGGAGGCGCTGGTCATCAGCGAAACCCTCTCCCTGTTTATAAAGCCCCGGCGGGTCCAGGACGGGCCCCGGGATGAGCCTTAGAGGGGGCATATTTGGCCTCAGGCCACCTGCCCCCTCCTGCGGTGGAGAACCCTTTCCTGGCTGTCCTTGCCTTCGCCCTGGCCCTTGGGGCCTGCGGAGGATTGACTGGAACGGCGGCGCCCAGTCCGCAAGGCCTGGCGCAAAAACCCCAGGTTGATGAGGAGGCCGAAGGCCAGCCAGACAAAGACATAGATGTTTTCCAGAGACTGTACCCCCACCGGCGGCAGGTAAAGCACCCCCATGAACAAAACCAGATTAACCAGCAGGGCCCCGAATAAAGCCAAAAAGTCTTTCATTTTACTCCCTCCACTCCATCTTTCTTCGATAATGTTTCCGAACTGGAATGCTCCCAGAATGCTCCCGGACCAGAAAGCTCCCGGACCAGAAAGCTCTCGGACCGGCCCTTGCTCCCTCCCAAAAACAACACAAAAATCCTACCGGGGCCTGCCCTCTATCATATTTATTGCTGAGGGATAAAAATCTTGCAGGATTTTTGAATATAGGGCGAAAATTATGTATAATGGGCTTAGGGGTTCCTGAATCACCGCAAAAGGGAGGGATTTCCATAGAGGCATCCTGGAAACTGGCCTTTAAAATCATATCCGTCCTTTTCCTCTTCATCGGCGTTATCTGGTTCTTCAACAAGGTCCTGTGGATTCTGGCCTTACTGGCCATTTCCCTCTTGATTGTCTACAGCATCTCGCCGCTGCACAAATACCTGGTGAAAATGAAGGTGCCTCATTTCCCCGCGGTGGTCATCGTCTACCTGTGCTTTCTCTTAAGCATCCTTCTCTTCCTGTACCTGGTCATCCCCACCATTATCGTGGAACTGCGGGGTTTGATCCGCTTCTTGGGCAGCGACTTCAATTTGATTATCTCCCCCTTTCTGAATGAACTGGGGGATTTGGTGATCGCCTACAATATGGCGGAAAGCATCGAAACCTTCTTCCAGCAACTGCCCGCCTACCTGCAGCAGGCCCTGGAGCAGGCCTTAAGCTTCACCCGGATGATATTCAACAGGCTGGTGGACCTGCTCATCATTTTCTTCCTGGTTTTCTACCTCCTTCGGGACATGGATAAGCTTAAAGTGGGATTTGTCCGCTACTTCCCTCCTTCCATCCGGGCAGAGGTGACCCGCATCATCGATATCGTGGACGCCAAGGTGGGCTCTTACCTGCGGGGGAACTTCATCCGCTGCGGCATTGTGGGGCTGCTGACGGGGATTGGCCTTTACTTCATGGGCATGCCCTTCACCTTCATGCTGGGGGTGGCGGCCGGGGTGCTGAACGTCCTGGTCTACATCGGCCCCTACCTGGCAGCCATACCTGCTGTTTTGCTGAGCCTTTCGACGGATACCCCAAACCCCATCGTTATCGTGGTATTTTACGTTTTCATTCAAGCCCTGGATGGTTTCGTCATCACGCCTCCCCTCCTGGGCAAGGCGGTGGACCTAAACCCCCTGACGGTCATCGTGGCCATCTTGATCGGTGCCACGTTGCTGGGGCTCCTGGGCGTAGTCATCGCCATCCCCGTGGCGGCCACCCTGAAGGTCATCATCCAGTACTATTATCTGAAGGAAGAACGGGTGTAGGGTGGGACAGGGGGACAGGGACCTTGTCCCATTTTTAGCGGGAAACAAGTGAAAGCGGGCGGCCTCCGGCAAAGGGGCCAGCCCGCTTTTTTGGTGGGACAGAGGGGACAGGGACCTTGTCCCATTTTGCGTTCAGAGTTAGTGAATTTCAAAGTCGTATTGTGAAAAGCGCGGAGGTGCCCGCACGAGCTAAAATTTTAAGTGGCAACGGCCGGGGAAAGCCACCTTCTTGATCAGCAACGACTTTGATGCTCCTGGAGAACTTTTAGTGGGCAACTATACCCGTCGCTGGCGGGAGGAAAACGGTATTTCAGAGGCGGTCAAGTTTTTCCACCTCAATGCCCTGTCATCGCCGATCCTGATCAAGGTACCCTTTGACATCGTGATGACTATGATTGCTGATTACCCCTTAGTGTCGATTAGCCCAAAACCTGCGTGGTTTTGAAAGCTGCGATGCTCCCAAAATCTTCCACAGCTTTGTGCGGGGCCAAGGAAAGGTGGAGGTTCGAGACGGGGCTTACCGTCACATACCCGAAGCGTGCACATAACCCGATTCTGCGGGCTGTCCCTTGGGAGCACTTGCCACAAAGCCTACCCTGGTTAGGCGGGGCCAGGTTAAACTTGAAATTCAAGTAGCGCCTGCCGGGGGTGGAAATTCTTATATTATATGTCGGTTATCCCGGTGCGAAAATC
>PWVN01000006.1 GCA_003561835.1 Syntrophomonadaceae bacterium | reverse complement strand
TTTTCCATTCCAAATCCAAGGCCGGCTTTGCCGACTTTCTTGAAGTTGCCGCGTACCTGTGCGGGCACAATATCTTGCGGCACGACCTGAAATACCTGCAGGGTACCACAGAAAAGACCGGTATGGCCGGGAAGGCCATTGACACCCTTTACCTATCGGCTCTTCTGTTCCCCCGGAAGCCCTATCATGCCCTGGTAAAGGACGAGAAACTGCAGGCCGATGAATTGAACAACCCCGTCAGCGACGCAAAAAAAGTTCGGGACCTCTTCTGGGACGAAGTCGGCGCCTTCCATCATCTGGAGGACCCGCTGAAGCAGATTTTCTTTGTGCTGCTTAAAGACCAAAAAGAGTTCTCGGCCTTTTTTCAATACACGGGCTACAGGACTGCCAAAAAAAGCCCGGCATCCCTGATAAAGAAACACTTTGCTTCGGAAATCTGTGAAAAGGCAGGCCTTGCAAAACTCACCAGGGAACACCCCATCGCCCTGGCCTATGCTCTCGCCGTCATCAATACCAAAGACCGCTTCGCCATTACACCCCCCTGGATTTTAAAGAATTATCCGGAAGTGGAGCGGATTACGGACCTTCTGCGGAACCGGCCCTGCCCCGGCGGCTGCCCCTACTGCGACGGGGCCCTGGATGCGCGCCGGGGGCTGAAATCCTTTTTC
This sequence comes from Syntrophomonadaceae bacterium, assembly GCA_003561835.1. GTDB lineage: Bacteria > Bacillota > Dethiobacteria > PWVN01 > PWVN01 > PWVN01. The sequence continues at coordinate 3,673 of PWVN01000006.1, read as the reverse complement.
GGCTTCGATTCCTACAGAACCTTCGGGGGCGAGCCCCTGCAGGAGGAGGCCGTGAAGGCAGCCATCGCTCAAAAGTCCCTCCTGGCCATCTTTCCCACCGGGGGCGGGAAATCCATCGCCTTCCAGGTGCCCGCTTTGCTGAGCGGGGAAAACGTCAAAGGGCTGACGGTGGTCATCTCCCCCCTGCAGTCCCTGATGAAGGACCAGGTGGATAACCTGGAAAAAGCCGGGATTACCGAGGCGGTGACCATCAACGGCCTCCTGGACCCCATCGAACGGGCCAAGTCCCTTGAGCGGGTCGCCGACGGCTCGGCATCGCTCCTCTATATATCCCCTGAGTCCCTGCGGTCCAGAACCATTGAACACATCCTCCTGGGCCGAAAAGTTGTCCGCTTCGTCGTCGACGAGGCCCACTGCTTTTCCTCCTGGGGGCAGGATTTCCGGGTGGACTACCTTTACATCGGCGACTTCATCAAATCCCTGCAGGACAGGAAGAACCTCTCCGAGGGGATCCCCGTGTCCTGCTTTACCGCCACGGCCAAGCCCCAGGTCATCGAAGACATTCAGGCCTACTTCAAGGAGAAACTGGCTATTGAACTGGAGGTTTTCAGCTCCAGTGCCGCCCGGGAGAACCTGCGGTACAGGGTCATCGAGAAACGGAGCCCGGAAGAAAAATACAACACCCTCAGGAATTTGATCCAGGAAAAGGAATGCCCCACCATTGTCTATGTTTCCAGGACCAGAATGGCCTATGAGCTGGCCCAGCGGCTTACCCGGGACGGGTTCCCGGCCAAACCCTACCACGGCAAGATGGACTCCAAGGAAAAGAAAGAAAACCAGGATGATTTTATTGCCGGGGAAATTCCCATCATGGTGGCCACCTCCGCCTTCGGCATGGGCGTGGACAAGAAGGATGTGGGCATGGTCATCCATTTTGAGATATCCGACTCCCTGGAGAACTACATGCAGGAAGCCGGCCGGGCCGGGCGGGATGAACAGGTTACGGCGGACTGCTATATCCTCTTCTGCGAGGATGACCTGGACAAGCACTTCGTGCTGCTGAACCAGACCAAGATGAACATCAGGGAAATCCAGCAGATCTGGAAGGCCATCAAGGACATTACCCGTTTCCGCCTGACCGTCTCCCAATCCGCCCTGGAAATTGCCCGGAAGGCAGGCTGGGATGAGAGCTTTGCGGAGGTGGAAATGCGGGTGAAAACCGCCATTGCCGCCCTGGAAGAGTCGGAGTACATCCGGCGGGGGCAGAACATGCCCAAGATATTTGCCGACAGCATTCTCTGCAGGAATGCCCGGGAGGCCATCGACAGGATCAATGCCTCGCAGCTTTTCGATGAGCAGGAAAGGGAAAACGCCATACGGATCATGAAGAAGCTCATCTCCAAACGAAGCCGCAGCCAGGCCCAGGATGAGGACGCCGAGTCCCGGGTGGATTATATATCCGACCAGTTGGGAATCGAAAAGGGGAAAGTCATCGGGATCCTGAATCTGCTGCGCCAGGAAGGGATCCTGGCGGATGCCAAGGACCTCACTGCCTACATTAAAAGGGGTGAGAAGACAGGCCGTTCCCTGCAGATTTTTGAGTCCTTCAGCGGTATCGAAAAATATCTGGCGGAGTCTTTGCAGGAGCATGAGGCCACCTACCATATCAAGGAATGGAATGAAGAGGCGGAAAAAACGGGCTGCATGAATGTGACGCCCAACAGGATACGCATGCTCCTGAATTACTGGGCCATCAAGAAGATGGTCAAATACAGGAACCTGGAGTTTTCCAAAAACCATGTACGGCTCGTCAGCCTGACGTCCCGGGACAGGTTTCTGGAGATGCTGCATAAGCGCCGGGAACTGGCCCGGTTTGTCATCGAATACCTTCATTCCCGGGGCGACCGGCCCCAGGGACAGGAGGACCTGGTCGAGGGCGAGGGCAAGGGTGCGGGCGAGGGTAAGGGTGCGGGTGAGGGCGAGGTGCTGGTGGGCTTCTCCGTCAATGAATTGAAGAAGGCCTACGAAGAAAGCATGACCCTCTTCAAGGAAAATATCAGCCTTGGCGATATCGAGGACACCCTTTTCTACCTCTCCCGCATCGAGGCCCTCAAGATTGAGGGTGGTTTCATGGTTGTCTACAATCCCATGACCATTGAAAGGCTGGAGGAGGACAAGCGGAGACAGTACAAAACCCGGGACTACCGCAAGCTGGACGAGTTTTACGAGAACAAGGTGCAGCAGATCCACATCGTCGGCGAGTATGCCAGAAAGATGGTGGAGGACTACCGGGAGGCCCTCCAGTTTGTGGAGGATTACTTCAGCTTGAACTACGGCTCCTTCCTGAAAAAGTACTTCAAGGGAAGACGGAAAGAGGAGATCGGGAGGAATATAAGCCCGGGGAAATTCAAGCAGCTCTTCGGCGAGCTGTCACCGGCGCAGTTGAAAATCATCAAAGACGGCAAAAACCAGCATATAGCCGTGCTGGCCGGGCCGGGAAGCGGCAAAACCAGGGTCCTGGTTCACAAACTGGCTTCTCTGGTGCTGATGGAAGATGTCAAACTCGAGCAGTTGCTGATGCTCACCTTCTCCCGGGCCGCCGCCACCGAGTTCAAGAAGCGGTTATTGAAACTGATCGGCGGTGCGGCAAACTTCATAGAGATCAAGACCTTCCATTCCTACTGTTTCGACCTCCTCGGCCGGGTCGGGAGCGTTGAGAAATCCGGGCAGGTGTTCGCCGATACCATCGAGAAGATCCGCAGCGGGGAAGTGGAACCCGGCAGGATCACCAAGACGGTCCTGGTCATCGATGAAGCCCAGGATATGGACCCGGAGGTCTTTGCCCTGATGCAGACCCTGATGGCGCAGAATGAAGATATGCGGGTGATCGCTGTCGGTGATGACGACCAGAACATCTTTGAATTTCGCGGTTCCAGCGCCAGATACATGGAAAGGTTCATGGTGGAACACCGGACGAAAACTTACGAGTTGCTGAAAAATTACCGCAGCAAGAAGAACCTGGTGGAATTCTCCAACGGGTTTGTTGCCATGATCCGGGGCCGTTTGAAGGAAAATGAGATTGTGGCCCACAGCCGGGGCAACGGCCGCATCAAAATTGTCCGGTATGCCCATCAGAACCTGCTCCTTCCCTTTGTGGAGGACATCGCCAACGCAGAGCTGGCAGGAAGCACCTGTGTCCTCACCCACACCAACGATGAGGCCTTGCAGGTTGCGGGTCTATTGCGGCCCTACGGGATACCGGCAAAACTGATCCAGACCAATGACGGTTTCGATCTCTGCGACCTGGTGGAACTGCGTTTCTTTTTGGGACAGCTGTCGGCGGACTCGCCCTCTCCCGTCATCGACGGTGATACCTGGAACAACGCAAAAAGGGCCCTGGCCAAAAGGTACGGAGAAAGTGGAATCTTCGATATCTGCAAAAGAATCATCCTCGACTTTGAAGGGATCCATCCGAAGCGAAAATTCCTCACAGACTTCACGGTGTTCATCAAGGAATCAAAACTCGAGGATTTTTACCCGGAATCCCGGGAGACCCTTTATGTGTCCACCATCCATAAGGCCAAGGGCAAGGAATTCGACAACGTTTTCCTTCTGCTGGAAAACTTCGATATCGGCACGGACGAGCAGAAACGCCAGCTGTATGTGGCCCTGA
>PWVN01000122.1 GCA_003561835.1 Syntrophomonadaceae bacterium | reverse complement strand
TTCACCGTCCAACACCAGAAGGGTGCCCATGCCCGCCATAATCTGCGTTCCGTTGATCAGGGTAAGGCCCTCCTTGGCTTCCAACTGCACGGGAGCCATACCCTCCTGCCGCAAAACCTTTGCCGCTTCCAGCCTCTCCCCTTTATAGATGACTTCCCCCTCCCCCATAAGCCCCAGCACCATGTGGGCCAAAGGAGCCAAATCTCCACTGGCTCCCAGGGATCCCTTGGAGGGAATTACCGGGTGGATTCCCCTGTTAAGCATCTCCAGCAAGGTTTCCAGGGTCCGCCGGCGGATGCCCGAATACCCCCGGGCCAGGCTGTTGGCCCTGAGCAGCATGGCCGCCCGCACCTGGTCCACCTGTAAAGGCTCCCCTACTCCCGCAGCATGGCTGCGGATGATGTTTCGCTGCAGTTGGGTGGCCATCGCCCGGGGAATAACCTGGTCGCAGAACTTGCCGATGCCGGTGGTAACCCCGTAGACCACCCGCCCTTCTTCCAGGAGTTCCTCCACCTGGCGGCGGGAGGCTTCCACCCTTTTTACCGCTTCTGGATCCAGGAGAACCTTGCGTCCTCCCCGGGCCACCTCCTCCACATCTTCCAGGGTCAGGCCCAGGCCCTTTATCTCGAGTGGTTCCAAAGTGATGGTAGCCATGTAAATAACCCTCCTTTTTAAAATCTTCTTTGTAAATAATTAAAGAGGCCCCTACCCGGTGAACCGGTATATGAGCCCCCTGTCAACTATTAACTATGGGCAACAAGCTATGCAATTATCCTTACCAGGTAAAGCGTCTTACTATTACCCCTGACAAGATACTGCCTTACTACTATTATAATCTTTTTTCAGCCCTTTAGCCACTTCTTCCGAAAAATTTCCCTATCTACCCCTGCAGCTTCGCCTTCACATCCCTGATGACCTCTTCCCTCAGGGTGGCAGCTTTCATCTCCAACTCCCTGGCCTTGCCCCGCATGACGGCCACGAAGCCTTCGTCTTTGATGGAGCCCAGGTTGATCTCCACGTTGAACAGGGCCCCCATAACCCCTGCCTCTGCCATCAAGGCCCCTACACCCCCGTCGCTCAATGCGTTGGGGTTCCCATTGGCCACCATGAGGCGGCACAGCTGCATCACCTCAAGGCACGCCTCCGCCACTCCCAGGGGAACGGTGGCGGCGTGGCGCATGGCCGATTGGATGGCTTCCTGGCGTTTCTCCTTCTCTGCTTCCGTCCCTTTGGGCATCCTGAAAGCCGCCATAACCCCGTTAAAGGCTTCGGTATCCTCGTCCACTTTTTCCTGGAGTTTTTTCTGCAGGCCCCTGGCCTTTTCCAGGGCTTCTCTCATGTCAGCCTCCCGCTGTGCATACTTTTCCTTCCCCAAAGTCAGCTGCGCCACCATACCCGCCAGGGCTCCTCCCAGGGAGCCTGCCAGAGCTGAAACGCTCCCGCCTCCCGGGGCTGGTGAATCGGAAGCCAGCTCTTTTAAGAATTCCTTACACGTAAGATTCATCAACAAGACAGCAACCCCCTTTACTCCATCAAACGGTTCTCTAAAATCTGTTTCCTGTCAAAATCCGTGAGCTGCAGGTAAAACTCCGCTGCATCCATGAGGGCCTCCATGGGTGTAAGGCCCACCACCTCGCTGCCTGTTACCGCTATCCCGTAGCGGGCTGCCTCCCTTTTCACCAGCTCAAAGACGCGGAAAAGGGGAACTTTCCTGTAGTCACAGACATTGATGGTTACCTGGGCGGTGCCCGTTTCTTCGATTAAAATTCCCAGGGCTTTGATGGTGGGAAACCCGCCGCCGCTCCCCCGGATGGCCCTGGCAATTTTTTGGGCCACCTGTACATCACCGGTGTTCAAGTTTATGTTGTAGGCAATCAGGGGCGGCCGGGCCCCCACGGCGGTAACCCCCGCCTGCGGGTGTACCCGCGGCGGGCCGAAATCGGGTTTGCGCTCCGGTTCCTCAATGGCCGTACGCAGCCCCTCGTACTGCCCGCGGCGCACCTTTGCAAGGTTTTTTCGCTCCGGCCTGCGGGCCGCCTCCTCGTACAGGTACACGGGAATACCAAGCTCATCAGCCAACCGCTGGCCCAGTTTTTCCGCCAACTCTATGCAGTCTTCCATGCTGACCCCCGTTACCGGGATAAAGGGGATGACATCGGTGGCCCCCATGCGGGGGTGCCCCCCCTTATGGATGGACATATCAATAAGCTCCGCCGCCTTCCGGGCCCCCTGAAACGCCCCTTCCAGGACGGGCCCCGGTTCCCCGATGAACGTCACTACACAGCGGTTGTGGCTTTCATCTCGGGAGTAATCCAGGAGCTTTACCCCCGGCACATTTTCGATGGCTGAAACGATCTCTTCTATGACTGCAAGCCTGCGTCCTTCGCTGAAGTTGGGTACACACTGAACTACTTTGACCATCAGCCTTCACCTCCGTAAACGAGTTTGCCCTTTTTAATGACTTTATCAACCAGGTTGGTGCCGTAGCGGTACGCCAGGTAAGCGTAATTGGGGGCATCGAAGAGGACGATATCCGCCTTCTTGCCCTTCTCCAGGCTGCCGATATCCGCTCCCCGACCCACGGCGTGGGCGGCGTTGATGGTGATGGCGTTGATCACTTCCGCCGGGGTCATCCTCAGGTAGAGGCACGCCAGGTTTATGATTGGCTGCAGGTTGTTGTTGGGGGAACTCCCCGGGTTAAAATCCGTTGCCAGGGAGACGGGTACCCCTGCAGCGATCATCCTGCGGGCGGGGGCGTAATGGTCTTCTTTTAAATAGAAGGTGGTTCCGGGCAGGAGCACTGCAATCACCCCCGCCTCCGCCATGCGCAAAATCCCCTCATCGGAGACCGCCAGCAGGTGGTCGGCAGATACCGCCTTGAGTTCCGCCGCCAGTTCCGCGCCCCCCAAAGGCACGATTTCATCGGCATGGATCTTGAGTTTGAGTCCCATCTCTTTAGCGGCCGTAAGGATGCGCCGGGATTGGGCCACCGAGAAAGCACCTTTCTCGCAAAAGACATCGCAGTAGCGGGCCAGGTCCCTCTCCACCACGGCAGGAAGCATTTCTTCGATAACCAGGTCCACATATTTATCCGGTGACTCCCGGTACTCTTCCGGCACAGCATGGGCCCCGAGAAAGGTGGGGATCAGGTCAAGGGGTTGAGCGGCATCTATCTCCCCGATGGCTTCCAGGGTCTTGATCTCCGCCCCGGTGGAAAGGCCGTAGCCGCTTTTGGCCTCCGCCGTGGTGGTCCCCTGGGCCAGCATCTGGCGGCAGTATTTTAATCCCCTCTCCACCAGTTCTTCCCGGCCGGCAGCCCGGGTGGCCCGCACGCTGCTCAGAATGCCGCCGCCCCTGGCCAGGATCTCCAGATAGGGGACGCCCTGCAGTTTCAGGGCCAATTCGTGCTCCCGGGAGCCTCCGAAAACCACGTGGGTGTGGGGGTCGATGAGGCCCGGCAGTACGACCCGGCCTGAAGCGTCTATCACCTGGGTTTCAGCGGTGATTTCCGCTTTCCGCAAAACTTCCTCCGTGGTGCCCACAGCCATTATATTGTCCCCTCGAACGCTCACAGCGCCATCCTCAATAACTTCAATCTCCCCCAGGGCCTTTCCCGTCAGGGGCTTTTCCGATGCCCCCCGGGAAGTCACCAACTGGGCTGCATTTTTGATCAATAAAGTCGTTTCCAGACCAACTTCCATGTTTTACACCTTCCTCTGTATTACAGCATGGGTATGTGAACACCCTTCTCCCTGGCAATTTCCACTGCCTCTTCATAACCGGCATCCGCGTGGCGGATGATCCCCGTAGCAGGGTCCGAAAGGAGGACCCTCTCAATGCGCCGGGCGGCTGCTTCCGTGCCGTCGGCCACGATTACCTGGCCGGCGTGCTGGGAGTAGCCCATACCCACACCTCCACCGTGGTGGAAGGACACCCAGCTGGCCCCATTCACGGCATTGACCAGGGCATTGAGGATGGGCCAGTCGGAAACAGCGTCGCTGCCGTCCCGCATGGCTTCCGTCTCCCGGTTGGGGGAGGCCACGGAACCGCAGTCCAGGTGGTCGCGGCCAAAGACCACGGGAGCCTTGAGTTCCCCCGTCCCCACCATCTCGTTTATCTTTAGCCCAAAGCGGTGCCGGTCTCCGTAGCCCAGCCAGCAGATGCGGGAGGGGAGCCCTTGCCAGCGAACCATCTTCTGGGCCATTTGAATCCAGTTCACCAGGGCGGCGTCTTCGGCAAACATCTCCATGACGGCAGCATCGGTCCTGTAGATATCCTCCGGGTCCCCCGAGAGGGCCGCCCAGCGGAAGGGCCCTTTCCCCTGGCAGAAGAGGGGCCGTATATAGGCGGGCACGAATCCTGGAAAATCTAAGGCATTTTCTACCCCCATCTTCCGGGCCTGGGCCCGG
>PWVN01000159.1 GCA_003561835.1 Syntrophomonadaceae bacterium | reverse complement strand
CCTTCTACACCCTGACCGGTCTTCTCATCCACATCTTGGCAGTCTGGGCCCTTTTAAAAAAGTTTACCGTCCGGGCCACCTAAAAAGTAAGTTTACTTTCGGGGTCAGGCCTAAAAGTAAACTTACTCTACTTATGTTAACCTGAATTGAGGTTGTCAACTTCGGGGTCCAGAAGCCAGTCCCGGCACTTCCCGGGATACTATGGCATCCAAAACTTCCGCAGCTTTCAGGATAACCCGAAAGCACTTTTCCTTCTCCGTCCGATGATTCTCTTTCAGAGAATCGCAGTCAAAACTTCCCATGTCCCGGCTGTAGGTTTCGAAGAGTTCCCGGGTCAACTCCTTGATCCTGCCGCTCTCATGGGCCCTGTCCACCACCGACAGGAGGCTCAACACCATAACCCCGGAAGCCAGGGCACCGCAGGTCTTTTCTATCCCCATTCCTCCGCCGAAACCGGCGGACATCTTTAAGGCCTCCCTGGTAAGCCCCAGTTTGTAGGCTTCATTGGCGCCATAAAGAATTTTTTCCGCTCAGTTGAAGTCCCGGTTCTCTCCAAAGCCTTGACGAATCAACTCGCTCAGCATACGAACACCTTCTTCCCCATATTCTTTTACTCCCCCTCCTCACGATCATGCATGAGCTTTGGGGATTCTGGGACAAAGTCCCTGTCCCCTCTGTCCCCGCATTGGCGTTCTGGGACAAAGTCCCTGTCCCCTCTGTCCCACTTATCGCCAGCGGGCCAACTCCGGGAGGGGGCGCCGCTTTTCCTCGTGGCGGTCCGCATCTCCTTCCCTGGCGGAATACCCCAGGGGGATCAGGGCTACGGCCTCCATGTAATCGGGAAGCTCCAGGATTTTATGACACTGCATGGTGTTAAACATACATACCCAGCAGGTGCCCAACCCCAGTTCTGCCGCCTGGAGGGTCAGGTGGTCGATGGCAATGGCGGTATCGATGTCGCAGTGGTCTTTTCCGTCGGAGCGCCGCCAGGACCTGCTGTGGTCTCCCAGGGCCACCAGGATTACCGGGGCCTTTTTCAGCCAACCGTATTCATAGGTTTCTGCGATTTTTTCCCGCAGTTCCTCATCCCGGACCACCACAAAGCTGTAAGGTTGGTAGTTGTGGGCCGAGGGAGCCACCCGGGCCGCTTCCAGCACCTGCTGGATTTTTTCTTCTTCTACAGGTTTGTCCAGGTATTTCCGCGTCGAAAAGCGCTTCCTGGCCAACTCCAAAAAACTCATTCTCTTTTACCTCCTACGCATAGCTAGTATGAGACCCGGCAGATGGAAGATTCCTTCTCCCCGGTAATCACCTTGAGATAGCCGGAGAGGGTCTGGTCCAAATCCTGATCCCCCGTGTCAACCCTGAGGGGCTCCCCCCGTAAAGACAGGAGTTTGCCCCGGCTGGCGATGACGATGATGTTGTCTTTGCCCACCTTCTTTATGACCTCCGGGCTGAACTGCTGGTTCCCCCGGCCAAAGATGTACCCCTGACCTCCTATGATGGTAACGACGATTTTGGCATCCCTTTGCTGCTCCCGCAAAACCTCAAGGAGTTGGGCCTCCCCCACATCCGCGGCCAGCAGCTGCCTGTTTAAAACCACATCCACCCCCAGCAGGGTGCCCTGCAGGCCCAGGGCCTCCATGAGGGCCCGGGTGGTGGTTCCGGGGCCCACCAGGTAGAGGCAGCCCTCTTCCATCTCTTCCGCCACCCGGTGGCCGATGGCGGCCACCGCCTCCTCCTCTCCCCCGTCCCCTCCCCCGATTTTCAGGGTTTGCATGAACCGCCGGTCCGAGGGGACCCGCAGATACCCGTAGAGGCGGGCACTGACCCTGCCTTCCCGGAAAGCCTCCTCGTCAATATCCATCACTTCCCCCTCGGCCACGTCCGGTGTCTCCTCCCGCAGGAAGAGCTCTCCCAGGGCGCCGGCAGCGGCAGGGCTGGCGGCAAAAACGGCCGAATGGATTTTGACCCCGGCGGGGATGCCCAGGACGGGCAGGGCCCCTCCCACAGCATTGTAGATGTTCCTGGCTGTCCCGTCCCCCCCGGCAAAGAGCAGCAGAGCCACCCCCAGTTCCGCCATTTCGGCAGCGCATCTTTCTGTGTCGGCGCCGGTGGTCTCCCCCCCGGCTTCCCTCTTCACCACAGTGCAGGAAAAACCCAGGCTCCGCGCCAGGTTCTCCCCCATATCCCCGGGGCAGGTGACGACTTCCAGTTCCTCCTTGAGCGGCAGAAGCAGCCGCAGGGCTGCCGCCGCCCGCCGGTGGGCCAGGGGCACGGCCCCCAGTTCCCGGGCTTTTTTGAGGACATGGGCCCCGTCGGTGCCTTTAAGCCCACCCCTCCCCCCCATGCCCGCCACGGGATTCACGATAAACCCAAGCCTCTTTTTCATCCTCCCGCCTCCCGTTTCCCATGTCAATGTCAAAAAGCCGAAATCGACCCGTCCCTGCCCGCCCGCCGCTGTGTCAGATGCGCCCCGAGCGGATAATGGAATAGATGAGCCAGGTGGTCATGGCCCCCGCTGCCAGGTACCCCAACTCCAAAACCGGTACCCTCCCGCCAAAGAGGGACATGTCCCTGATGGAGTCGGCCACCATCAGCCCTGCCATGACGATGCTGAAGGAGAGGAGGACCATGCTGAAGGAAAGCCTGTTCCCCGTCCGCTCCAGCCGGTTGAGGATCTTCTCCGTCTCCTTGAACTCCAGGGTCAACTTGGCCTGGTTCTTTTCCAGGCGCCCCAACAGGCTGTGCATCCTTTCGGGGATCTCCAGCAGCATCTCGCCGTAGGAAGGCAGGCTCTCCGTCAGCCAGCGTCTCAACTGCCTCCGGGAGAGCCTTTCCTGGAACAGCTCCTTCCCCATGGGCTCAACGATTTCCAGAAAGCTCAGCTCCGGTGCCAGGTAGCTGATGGTCCCCTCCAGGGTGAGGACTGCCTTGGACACCACGGTGAACTCCGTCGGAAATCGGATCTGATACTTGTAGGCCAGCTTGTGAAGCTCGCTGATGCTCTCCCCCAGTTTCAGGTCCTTTAAGGGGAGGTCGTAGTATTTATCCCGAAGCCTCTCGATTTCCGCCAGAAGCTTCCGCTCATCCACTTCAGCGGCCGGGGAGCCGATTTCCAGCAGGCCCCGCATGATCTTGCGGCTGTTCCCCCGCAAAATGGCCCAGATTAAGGTAATAAAAAAGGATCTCTGAGCTTCTGTAAGGTTGCTGGCCATCCCGAAATCCAGCAGGGCCAGCTGGCCGCCGGGCATCACCTTAATATTTCCCGGATGGGGGTCCGCATGGAAAAACCCGTGGACCAGGACCTGCTTGACCACGCTCCGGGTCAAAACCCGGGCTACTTCCCGGCCTTCCACCCCCATCCTTTCGAGTTCCCCCTTGTGGGTGAGCTTGGTTCCCCCCACATGCTCCATGGTAAGGACCCGCTGGGTACTGTAATCCCAGTAAATTTTTGGTATATAGATTCCCTCGCTGCCGGCCAGGTTTTTCCGGATGCGGTCCGCATTGCGGCCTTCCTGGGTATAATCCATCTCCCGGCGGATGGAGGCGGCAAATTCCCCTATCATATCCTGCAGGCCGTAAAGCTGCCCCCAGGAGGTCCGGTGTTCCACAATCCGGGCCAAGTCAAAGAGAATTTCCAGGTCTACCTCGATGGTCCTGCGGATTCCCGGCCGCTGCACTTTCACCACCACATCCCGGCCCGAGTGCAGGACAGCGGTATGGACCTGGCCGATGGAGGCGCTGGCCATGGGTTCGGAATCGAAGCGGGCAAATACTTCTTCCAGGGGCAGATGAAACTCCGCTTCGATCTGGCTTTTGGCTTCCTCAAAGGAGAAGGGCTCCACTTCATCCTGCAGCTTCTGCAGCTGCAGGATGATATCTTCCGGCAAAAGTTCGCGACGGGTGCTCAAAACCTGGCCCAGCTTGATAAAGGTGTGGCCCAAATCCGTAAGGGCCATGCGCAGCCGCTCCCCCCGGGAAAGGCTCTCCAGGCCTTTGGCCGCCCTCCTCTTTACCCTCTTCAGGGGGAAGTGGCTGAGAATGCCTGTCTGGTCGATCAGGTAGCCGAACCCGTACCGCCAGATAACCCTGAGTATTTTTTCCAGCCTCCGCAGGTGCCGGTATCGTTTGAACAGAGACATGCCTCACACCTCCCGTACTAGCCTTCCCTGGAAGCGGCATCTAAATCTAATCTAAACAAGAAACATGAACACCAGGGGGACAATTGTTTTAAGAGCCACAAGCCGGCACAGATGCAACAGGGAAACCCGGAAGGGGTCCCGGTCGTATTTGATGGCCATGGTAGTCATGATGGTAAAACCCGCCGGTGCTGCTGCCAGGAGACAGGTAGGAAAATCCCAGCCGACAGTCTTGTGGATGAGATAGGCCACCCCCAGGGCGGTGATGAACGTGACCAGAGTGATGGCCACCACCGGGATG
>PWVN01000218.1 GCA_003561835.1 Syntrophomonadaceae bacterium | reverse complement strand
CCGTTAAATCCTTGCCGCACTGGGGGCAAATCCCCCGGCAGTCTTCCCGGCAGAGAAACTTCAGGGGCAGCGATAGGAGCAGGTGCTCCCGGGCCAGGACAGCCAGGTCGATGGCCTCTCCCAGGCAGGCCGTATCCTGCCCTGCCAGGCAGGTTTCCTCGCTTAAGAGCTCCACCTCTTCCCGGAAATCCCCGGATACCTGCAGGTCGAATTCCTTCAGGCAGCGGTGGCAGTTTGTTCGGGTGAGGGCTTCAAAGCGGCCTTCCAGGAGGATTCCCCGCTGAAGGCCCCGGTAGACGGCGTCCACCGCCACCCGGACCTTTTCCCGGCCCCGGATGCCCGCCTCCGCATCGTCGGCAAAGGGCATCAAGAAATCGTAGCGAAATGTGGTGTCCTTATGCTTCGTGAGTTCTGCCACCTTGATGCGCACATAGCTCACCCCAAACAAAGCTAAGCATTATTATATAGAGACTTCCCACCTTTGTCAAGAATTTACGCCCTCCAGCAAACCTCCCGCCCTGCGGCCCGTCCGGCCGCCTTCCAGGCCTGCCCTCCCGCCATCTGCACGGCTCCCCGGGGTCTGCCTGCCCCTCTCTCAGCGACTGCCCGGCATTCCTTCCTGCCCGCCCACAGGGGGCCGCCTGTCCGGCCCCTCAAAATAGAAATCACCCCGGGGGGAAAGAATATATTTCCAGGAAAGAGGAAAACCCCCTCTGGCTTAAGAATAGTATAAAAAAAGCGGGAGGCGTACCATGCCCCACCACATCGGTTTGATCGTGGAATACAACCCCTTTCACAACGGCCATCTCTACCACCTGCGGGAAGCGGCGAAAGCCCTGCCCGGCTCCCCCCTCATCTGCGTCATGAGCGGGAACTGGGTACAGCGGGGGGAGCCCGCCGCCTTCAACAAGTGGGCCCGGGCCCGGATGGCCCTTAAGGGGGGTGCGGACCTGGTCCTGGAGCTCCCCCTGGCTTTCGCCCTTCAAAGCGCCGACCGTTTCGCCTTCGGGGCCGTGAAATCCCTGGCGGGGACAGGCGTCGTCAGCCACCTGTGCTTCGGCAGCGAGCTGGGGGAAGTGGCCCCCCTGCAAAGAATCGCCGCCCTCCTGGCCGAGGAGCCCCCCAGGTTCAAAAACCTCCTGAAAGGGGCCCTGGACGGGGGCGCATCTTACCCCACCGCCCTCTCCCAGGCCTGCTGCGGGTATTTTTGCGACGAGGAGCTGGCCGGGCTCATCCAGTCCCCCAACAACATCCTGGGCATCGAGTACCTGAAGAACCTGCTGAAGACGGGGGCCAAAATCACCCCCTTCACCATCCTGCGCCGGGGGGCGGGCTACCACTCCCTGAGCCTGGAGGGCAGCATCGCCAGCGCCAGCGCCATCCGCCAGGGCCTCAAAGAGGGGAAGGAAGGGGTGGTCGAGAGGGCCCTCCCCCCCGCCAGCGCCGCCCTTATTTCCGGGGAAATAACGGCGGGGCGGGGCCCGGTTTTCCCCGGGGCCCTGGACGCCCCCCTCATGGCCCTGCTCCGCCGCGCTACCCTGAAGGAGCTCTCCGCCCTCCCCGATATGGAGGAGGGTCTGGCCCAACGCTTCGCCCGAATTGCCCGGAAAGCCCCGACCCTGGAGGAATTTCTGAGCCAGACGGCCACGAAGCGCTACACCCTCTCCCGGCTGCAGCGAGTCCTCTGCTACCTGCTCCTGGGCATCAGCCGGCGGGACCTGGAAACCTTCAACCGGTGCGGCCCCCGCTACCTGCGGGTTTTGGGCTTCTCCCCCCGGGGAAGAGAGGCCCTCCATGCCATCAAAAAAAGGGGCCGCCTTCCCCTGGTCACCCGGCCGGCCAAATACTTCCGCCACAGCCGGGATGCCCGGGGGAAAAAGATGCTGGCCCTGGATATCAAGGGCGCCGACCTCTACACCCTCCTCTACCCGGACCCGAAAAACCGGGGGGGCGGGGAAGACTATGTCCGGCCCCCCCTACAAGAAACACAAATGTAAAAGGTGGTGTATTCCATGAGTAACGCGTATGAGTTTAAAGGGTTGGCTCAACAGACGCATCATACCCGTTCCCCACGAAAAAAACCCCTCCCGGGAGGGGTTTTTCGCTGTCAGGGCCGCCAGGAAATCCAGGGCTTCCTGCAGGGTCCTGACGGGGATGAGGGTGATATCTTTAGCGATCCCTTCGGCTTCCGCCAGGTTCACCTCCGGCACCAGGAAGTACTCCGCCCCCGCCTTCTCCGCCGCCACCACCTTCTGCTTGACGCCGCCGATGGGGCCCACTTCCTCCTGGATGTTGACGGTCCCCGTCCCGGCAATCCTGCGGCCCCCGGTGATGTCCGCCGGGTCCAGCTGGTTTAAGATCTCCAGGACGAACATCAATCCCGCCGAGGGCCCGGTGATGGCCCCCGTCTGAATAGCGATGTCCACAGGGAGGACGGGCTGCCAGTTCAAGGTCCGGACCCAAACCCGCAGGGCGGCCTTTCCCGCATCCTCCGGGTGTTCCGCCGTGCTCACCACTTCCCGCCGCAGCTCTCCGTCCCGTTCGAAGGTCAGCTCCACCGGCTCCCCCGCCTCCCGGGCCTGGACATGCTGGATCAGCTCCTCCGTCAGCATCACACCCCGGCCGTCCACCGACTTGATGACATCCCCCGCCTCCAGGGTACCCCGGGCGGGGCTGGCTTCCATGACCTCCACAATCAGGACCCCGTCGCTCTCCACGGGGACGGTGTAACCCGCCCGGCGCAGGGCCAGGGTCTTGGCCAACAACTGGCTTTCCTCCATATAGATCCTCATAAGTTCCCGGTATTCCGCCGGGTCCATCCCGAGGGGGATGGCCTCCTGTTTCCGAATCAGGTCCGCCGCCGGGCTGAAAAGGCCGTAGAAGAAGAGGGGCCAGGTGGCCTGGTGCTGGGTAACCGTCACCAGGTAGAAGGTCCCTTCATCCCCGCCGGCCTGCTCCGGCACCTGGACAAACTGTTTCATGTCCTCGGCAGTCCCGGGGGTCAGGACAAAAAAATCCGGTTGGGTTATGTAACCCGCCACCAGCAGGGCCAGGACCAGGAGGGCGAGCAATCCTTTAAGCTTCATTTTTTCGGTTCCTTTCTCTGGAGAAGATTCTTGATGACGGGGAGGGCCTCCAGGGCCGCGGCAGTCCCCGCGGCCACCGCCTGGGGCACTTTATGGAACTGGCTGGGGCTGATATCCTCCATATGGGGGCAGATGAGGACATCCGCCTGGTTCTGATGATCCTTTTCCTTTTCCTTTTCCAGTTCCCGGCTCATGATATCGATGGACTGGGTGATGACATCCAGGAAATTATTGATGCGGGCCTCGCCCACGTGGATCCCCACATCCACGGCCACCACGATGTCGGGGCCCATCTCCCGGGCCACATCCACGGGGACCCGGTTCAAGACCCCGCCGTCCACCAGCAGGTAGTCCCCCCGGGCCACCGGGGGGAAGACGCCGGGGATGCTGATGCTGGCCCGGACGGCGTCGGCCACCCGTCCCTCCTTCAGGGTGATGTTTTGGCCGCTGTAAAGGTCCGTGGCACAGGTGGCGAAGGGGATCTGGAGCTGGGCGAAAGTCCGGTTCCGGGTCAGGAAGCAGAGGATCTCCGTGATCTTCTCCCCCGCTATTATGCCCATCCGGGGAAGGGTCAAATCCATCCACAGGCGCCGCTCCAGCCGGGCCGCCAGGCGCTCCATCATCTTCACATTCATGCCGTTGGCATAGAAGGCCCCGATCATGCTGCCCATGCTGGTCCCCGCCAGGAAGTCCACGGGGATCCCATGGTCCTTGAAGACCTTCAAAACACCGATATGGGCCAGGCCCCGGGCGGAGCCGCCGCTTAAGGCCAATCCCAGGGTTGGACGGGTTTTTTCCTTGGGCCCTTTCATTTAGTCATATTCACCTGCCCGTCAGATTATATATAAATAGTCTAAAATTATGGGCGGGGTGTTCCTCATTGTTTAAGACATTGATCTTTATCCTGGTTATGATCCCTTTTTCCTACCTGGCAGTTAAGTTCCTCCGGCCCCGGGACTATTCCCGGGCTTTCACCTATATCCTGGCCTTTATCGGCCTCGCCCTCACCGTTTCCATGGTCTTCTTCCCCGAGGATGCCTTCGAGGCGGCGGTTAAGGGCCTGGATGTCTGGTGGAACATCGTCTTCCCCGCCCTCCTCCCCTTCTTCATCGGCTCCGAAATCCTCATGGGCCTGGGGGTGGTCCACTTCATGGGAGTCCTCCTGGAGCCCCTCATGCGGCCCGTCTTCAGGGTGCCCGGGGTGGGCTCCTTTGTCATGGCCATGGGCCTGGCATCGGGCTTTCCCATCGGCTCCATCCTCACCACCCGGATACGGAAGGAAAAGCTGGTGACCCGCATCGAGGGGGAACGCCTGATGAGCTTCACCAACACCGCCGACCCCCTCTTCATGTTCGGGGCCGTGGCCGTGGG
>PWVN01000153.1 GCA_003561835.1 Syntrophomonadaceae bacterium | reverse complement strand
GTGATGAGTTCGATGTCCATGTTGATGTTGTCCCCCGGCATGACCATCTCCACCCCTTCCGGCAGGGTGATGACCCCCGTCACATCGGTGGTGCGGAAATAAAACTGGGGACGGTACCCGGGGAAAAAGGGCGTGTGGCGCCCGCCTTCCTCTTTCTTCAGCACGTAGACCTCCGCCTTGAATTTGGTGTGGCCCTTGATGCTGCCCGGCTTGGCCAGCACCTGGCCCCGCTCCACTTCCTCCCGGTCCACACCCCGGAGCAGGCAGCCGATGTTGTCCCCCGCTTCCGCCATGTCCATGATCTTGCGGAACATCTCCACCCCCGTGACCACCGTCTTGCGGGGACGGTCCACAAAACCCACGATCTCCACCTCGTCGCCCACCTTGACCACGCCCCGCTCTACCCGGCCCGTGGCCACGGTGCCCCGGCCCGTGATGGTGAAGACATCCTCCACCGGCATGATGAAGGGCTTATCCTTGTCCCGCTCCGGCGTGGGGATGTAGCTGTCCACCGCATCCATGAGCTCCCAGATCTCCTTACAGCACTCGCACTCCCGGGATCCGCAGCCGCACTCCAGGGCCTTCAACGCCGACCCGGCAATCACCGGCGTGTCGTCTCCGGGAAACTCGTACTCGCTCAAAAGGTCCCTGACTTCCATCTCCACCAACTCCAAAAGCTCCGGGTCGTCCACCATGTCCGCCTTGTTCAAAAAGACCACGATATAGGGGACCCCCACCTGGCGGGACAAAAGAATGTGCTCCCGGGTCTGGGGCATGGGACCGTCGGCCGCCGATACCACCAGGATGGCCCCGTCCATCTGGGCCGCCCCGGTAATCATGTTCTTCACGTAGTCGGCGTGACCCGGGCAGTCCACATGGGCATAGTGGCGCTTCTCCGTCTCGTACTCCACGTGGGCCGTGGCGATGGTGATGCCCCGCTCCCGCTCTTCCGGCGCCTTGTCAATCTCGTCAAAGGCCGTCTTCACCGCACCCCCCACCGTCGACAGCACCGAGGTGATGGCCGCCGTCAGGGTGGTCTTGCCGTGGTCCACGTGGCCGATGGTGCCTACGTTGACGTGGGGTTTCGTCCGCTCATACCTTTTCTTTGCCATTCTTTTCGCAACCTCCTCATATTTACAGGATGTTTCTGTTGATAATCTCTTCCGCCTTGGCCCGGGGCAACTCGTCGTAGTGGGAAAATTCCATGGAGTAGGTCCCCCGCCCCTGGGTCCGGGACCGCAGGTCCGTAGCGTAGCCGAACATCTCCGCCAGGGGGATGAAGCCCCGGATGACCTGGACCCCGCCCCGGGGGTCCATACCGTCGATGCGGCCCCGCCGGGAACTCAGGTTCCCCATGACATCCCCCAGGTAATCCTCGGGGACGCTGACTTCCACCTTCATGACGGGCTCCAGCAGCACGGGGCTGGCCTGGAGGACCGCCTTCTTGAAGGCCATGGAACCCGCCACCTTGAAGGCAATCTCCGAGGAGTCCACATCGTGATAGGAACCGTCCACCAGGGCCACCTTCACATCGATGACGGGATAGCCGGCCAGGACACCGTTGAGCATGGCCTCCTTGATGCCGCCGTCCACGGCGGGAATGTATTCCCTGGGAATCACTCCCCCCACAATCTTGTTCTCAAAGACATACCCCATACCGTGCTCCAGGGGTTCCACCTCGATCCAGACATGTCCGTACTGGCCGCGGCCCCCCGACTGGCGGACAAAGCGTCCCTCCACCCGGGCAGGCTTGCGGATGGTTTCCTTGTAGAAGACCTGAGGTTTGCCCACCTTGGCCCCCACCTTGAACTCCCGCAGGAGCCGGTCCACGATGATCTCCAGATGCAGTTCCCCCATGCCGGAGATGATGGTCTGGCCCGTATCCACATCGGTGTGGTTGCGGAAGGTGGGGTCCTCTTCCGCCAGCTTGTTCAGGGAAAGGGCCATCTTCTCCTGATCCGCCTTGGTCTGGGGCTCGATGGCCACGGAAATCACCGGTTCGGGGAACTGGATATTCTCCAGGATGATGGGGGCTTCCTCGGCGGCCAGGGTATCCCCCGTCCCCGTGGCCCTCAGGCCCACCACCGCCACGATGTCCCCGGTGGAAACCTCCTTCACATCCTCCCGGTGGTTGGCATGCATCCTGAGAAGCCGGCCGATCCTTTCCTTTTTCCCCTTGGAAACATTGTAGATATAAGAACCGCTGGCAAGGGCTCCGGAATAAACCCTAAAAAAGGTGAGCTTGCCCACATAGGGGTCGGACATGATCTTGAAAGCCAGGGCTGCAAAGGGTTCCCCGTCATCGGGATGGCGCACCAGCTCCTCTCCCGTGTCGGGATGCAGGCCCTTGATGGCCGCTACTTCCAGGGGCGACGGCAGGTAGTTGACCACGGCATCCAGCAGGAGCTGGACCCCCTTGTTCTTGTAGGAAGAGCCGCACAGGACCGGGGTGACCTTGACATCGATGGTGGCCTTGCGCAGGGCGGCCATGATCTCCTCCGGTGTGGTCTCCCGGCCTTCCAGGAATTTCTCCATGAGGTTCTCATCGTAATCGGCCAGGGTCTCCAGTAATTTTTCCCTATATTCCCGGGCAGCATGCAGCATTTCCCCGGGAATCTCCGTTTCATCGCTGCGGGTGCCCAGATCGTCGCTGTAGATGATGGATTTCATCCTGACCAGGTCCAAAATGCCCTGGAAATTCTCCTCCACGCCGATGGGCAGCTGAATGGGGATGGCGTTGGCCCCCAGTTTCTCCCGTATCATCTTGATGACGTTGAAGAAGTCGGCCCCGGCGATATCCATCTTGTTCACATAGGCGATGCGGGGAACCTTGTATTTCTCGGCCTGGCGCCAGACCGTTTCCGTCTGGGGTTCCACGCCCCCCTTGCCGCAGAAGACGCCTACGGCTCCGTCCAGGACTCGAAGGGAACGCTCCACTTCCACGGTGAAGTCTACGTGCCCGGGTGTGTCGATAATGTTGATCCGGTGGTCTTTCCACATGCAGCTGGTGGCGGCGGAAGTGATGGTGATGCCCCGCTCCTGCTCCTGGACCATCCAGTCCATGGTGGCGGCGCCGTCATGGACTTCCCCCAGTTTGTGGACCCGGCCGGTGTAGAAAAGGATCCGTTCCGTGGTGGTGGTTTTGCCGGCATCGATATGCGCCATGATTCCTATATTCCTTGTCTTGTTCAGGAGTAATCCCGTCGTCACGAAGCTCCCCCCCTTCCCTGGAGATTTTGCCTTTTACCAGCGATAGTGGGCAAAGGCTTTATTGGATTCGGCCATCTTGTGGGTATCTTCCTTCTTCTTGGCGGTGGAGCCCACATTGTTGGCCACGTCCATGAGTTCCCCGGCCAGGCGCTCGGACATGCGCTTTTCCGTCCTCTTGCGGGCGAAGCCCACAATCCAGCGGATGGCCAGGATGGACTTGCGGTGGTGGTTAACTTCCACCGGGACCTGGTAGGTGGCACCGCCTACCCGGCGGGGCTTGACCTCCAGCACGGGCCCGGCATTGCGGACGGCCTCTTCGAAAACCTCCAAAGGGTTGCGGCCCGTCTTCTCCCGGATGATCTCGAAGGCATCGTAGAGGGTGGCCTGGGCCACGCTTCTCTTTCCTTCGTACATGAGTTTATTGATAAATTTCGCCACCAGTTTGCTGTTGTAAATGGGGTCTGGTAAAATGTCCCGTTTTGGCACGGGGCCTTTTCTCGGCATCGAACATCCTCCTTCCTGAAGGTGAGTCAAAGGCTACTTGGGCCGTTTGGCCCCATATTTGGAACGCCCCTGCTTCCGGTTTTCCACACCCGATGAATCCAGAGCGCCCCTGACCAGGTGATACCTGACCCCGGGGAGGTCCTTTACCCTGCCCCCCCTGACCAGGACAACGGAGTGTTCCTGAAGGTTGTGGCCTATCCCGGGAATGTAGGCGGTAACCTCCATACCGTTGGTCAGGCGGACCCGGGTGATTTTCCTAAGGGCCGAGTTGGGTTTCTTCGGTGTGGTAGTCGAAACCCGGGTGCAAACTCCCCTCTTTTGGGGGGCGGATTCCAGCGCCGGTGCGGTGGATTTTTTCTTGATGGCCTTTCTGCCCTGTTTAACCAGTTGATTGAGTGTCGGCACGTATGAGCACCTCCTTCCGGGTAAAGTTTTATTCTTCCAGGATGGCCACGACGGAGGCTCCCACCTTGATGCCGCAGGCTTTCCCCAGAGCGGCCATGTCCTCAGCCGTATATACTTTGATCCCTTTGCTCAGGCAGGCCTGGAGCACGGGTTCCTTGACCTTGTTCTCCGCATTTTCCGCCACGATGACCTTTTTGGCCTCTCCATTCTTCAAAACCCGCAGGGTTTGCTTCTGTCCCACTACCTTCCTGGAGGCCTGGGAGACTTCATCCAGGATCATGTACTAACCTCCTAAAAAACGGTACCTATTTTGGCACACTTAAAAATTTTATCATCCCCGGGGAACAATGTCAATATTTTTACCCGCGGATTTGCAAAAATCTTCCCGTCAAGGGAAGGCCAGGGGAGTGCCCCCCGGCCTGTCCCGCCCTACAGTTCTTCAAATACCCCGGCCTCGTCCTCATCCAGTTCCTCCATGTCCAGGGCTGCACCCGCGTCTTCCGGGAACTCCTCCTCCTCCTCTTCCTCCACCAGGTCCCGTTCCTCCACCTCGTAATGAGGGGTGTTGATATTGATGCTGCGGTACCGGTTCATCCCGGTCCCGGCAGGAATCAGTTTGCCGATGATGACGTTTTCCTTCAGCCCCATGAGGGGGTCGTCCTTGGCTTTGATGGCCGCTTCCGTCAGGACGCGGGTGGTCTCCTGGAAGGAAGCTGCCGACAGGAAGGAATCGGTGGCCAGGGAGGCTTTGGTAATCCCCAAAAGCACGGGCCGGGCCGTAGCTTCCCGCAGTCCCTCTTCCCGGGCCTTGCTGTTCACTTCTTCGAAGACGAAGGAGTCCACCAGGCCCCCGGGGAGCAGGTAGGTATCGCCGGCGTCCTCCACCTTGACCCGTTTGAGGACCTGCCGGATGATCACCTCGATATGCTTGTCGTTGATGTCCACCCCCTGGAGACGGTACACCCGCTGGACCTCCTGAAGGAGGTAGAGCTGCACGCCCCGGACCCCCTTGACCTTCAAGAGGTCGTGGGGGTTCACCGAGCCTTCCGTCAACTCATCACCGGCGTTGGTGAAGTCGCCGTCTTTGATCTTCAGGCGGGCCCCGTAGGGAATCAGGTAGGTCTTTTCCTCCCCATGCTCCGGGGTCACCTTGAGCTCCCGCTTGTAGCGGCTCTCCTTGGTCTGGACGGTACCGCTGATCTCACTGATGATGGCCAGGCCCTTGGGTTTGCGGGCCTCAAAGAGCTCCTCCACCCGGGGCAGGCCCTGGGTGATGTCATCCCCCGCCACACCGCCGGTGTGGAAGGTCCGCATGGTCAGCTGGGTGCCGGGCTCGCCGATGGACTGGGCAGCGATGATGCCCACCGCTTCCCCCACGTCCACCAGGCCGCCGGTGGCCAGGTTGCGCCCGTAACAGCGGACACAAACCCCGTAGCGGGTGCGGCAGCTGGAGACGGAACGGATATTGACCTCCTGGATCCCCACCTGAATAATCACGTCGGCCTCGTCTTCCTGGATCATCTCGTTTCCCCTGACGATGACTTCCCCCGTCCCGGGATGCAGGATGTCCTCCCGGGCAAACCGGCCCACGATGCGGGAGTGGAGGTCCTCGATGATCTCATCCCCGTCGGTGATGTCGGAAACCATGACGCCGTGGGAGGTGCCGCAGTCCTCTTCCCGGACGATGACGTCCTGGGACACATCCACCAGGCGGCGGGTCAGGTAGCCCGAGTCCGCCGTCTTCAGGGCCGTATCGGCCAGGCCCTTCCGGGCCCCGTGGGTGGAGATGAAGTATTCCAGCACCGTCAGGCCTTCCCGGAAGTTGGCCTTGATGGGCAAATCGATGATACGCCCCGAGGGATCGGCCATGAGGCCCCGCATCCCCGCCAGTTGGGTGATCTGGGATACGTTCCCCCGGGCCCCCGAGTGGGCCATCATGTAGATGGGGTTGAGGGGGTCCAGGTTGGCCATGAGGGCTTCGGTGATCTCGTCTTTGGCCTTGCTCCACAGGTCGATGACCTGGTCGTAGCGCTCATCCTGGGTGATCAGGCCCCGGCGGAACTGGCGCTCGATTTTTTCCACCTGCTCTTCCGTGGCCTGGATGATGGTCTGCTTGTTCTCCGGGACCACAATATCCTCGATGGCCACGGTAATGCCGGCCTTGGTGGCGTAGTGGAAGCCCAGGGATTTGATTTTGTCCAGGATCTCCGTGGTCTTGGTGCTCCCGTAGCGGCGAAAGATCTGGGCGATGATGACCCCGGCGGAATCCTTCTTCAGGGCTTCCCTTGTAGGGGTATTCTGAATGATGGCCGCCAGGTTATCTCCGGTTAATGTAACGCTCGCCTCCTGACTGCCGTTTTCCTCGGAAAAGTCGCCGTTAATGTAGGAAAAATCCTCGGGGAAGATATCGTTGAAGATGATTTTCCCCGCCGTGGTCATGAGGAGTTTCTTGCTCCCCTTGAGCAGCAGGTCCTGGGGTTTGAAGGACTTGCCGCTCCCCGTCACATCCACCGCCACCCGGGCATGAAGGCCCACATAGCCCGTCTCGTAGGCCATGATGAGCTCCTCCTGGCTGGAGAAAAACTTGCCTTCCCCGGGAGCCCCTTCCCTTTCCAGGGTCAGGTAGTAGGCCCCCATGACGATGTCCTGGTTGGGGGTGGTGACGGGCCGGCCGTCCTTGGGGTTCAAGATATTGTGGGCCGACAGCATGAGAAGCCTTGCCTCGGCCTGGGCTTCCGCCGACAGAGGCACGTGGACGGCCATCTGGTCCCCGTCGAAGTCGGCATTGTAGGCGGTGCAAACCAGGGGATGGATCTGGATGGCCCGGCCCTCGATGAGAACGGGCTCAAAGGCCTGGATCCCCAGGCGGTGCAGGGTGGGGGCCCGGTTCAAGAGAACGGGATGGTCCTTGATGACCTCCTCCAGAACATCCCACACCTCGGAACGGACCTTTTCCACCATCCGTTTGGCGCTCTTGATATTGTGGGCCAGGCCATCGCTGACCAGGCGCTTCATGACAAAGGGTTTAAAGAGCTCCAGGGCCATCTCCTTGGGAAGGCCGCACTGGTAAAGCTGCAGCTCCGGCCCCACCACGATGACGGAGCGGCCCGAGTAGTCCACCCGTTTCCCCAGGAGGTTCTGGCGGAAGCGGCCCTGCTTGCCCTTGAGCATGTCGCTTAAGGACTTCAGGGGCCGGTTCCCCGGGCCCGTTACGGGCCGGCCCCGGCGGCCGTTGTCGATCAAGGCATCCACGGCTTCCTGGAGCATGCGTTTTTCGTTGCGGACGATGATGTCGGGGGCCCCCAGGTCCAGGAGCCTCTTCAAACGGTTGTTCCGGTTGATAACCCTGCGGTAGAGGTCGTTCAAGTCGGAGGTGGCAAAACGGCCCCCGTCCAGCTGCACCATGGGGCGCAGGTCGGGGGGGATGACGGGGATGACCTCCAGGACCATCCAGTTGGGGGTGTTGCTGGAAGCCCGGAAGGCTTCCACCACCTCCAGGCGCCGGACAGCCCGGACCTTTTTCTGGCCGGTGGAGTTCCGAAGCTCGCTGCGCAGTTCCTTGACCAGCTGCTCCTGGTCGATCTCCTCCAGCAGCTTTTTGATGGCTTCCGCCCCCATCTCCGCCTTGAAGCCCCGGCCCTTGCGGAAGAGGCCCTCGTATTTTTCCCGGTATTCCCGGTATTCCAGCTCCGTCAAGAGCTGCTTTTTCAAAAGCCCCGTGTCGCCCGGGTCCAGGACCACGTAGGAGGCGAAGTAGAGGACCTTCTCCAGGGAACGGGGGGACATGTCCAGAAGGAGCCCCATACGGCTGGGGATCCCCTTGAAGTACCAGATGTGGGATACGGGAGCGGCCAGTTCAATGTGGCCCATCCGCTCCCGGCGGACCTTGGCCCGGGTTACTTCCACACCGCAGCGGTCGCAAACGATCCCCTTGTAGCGGACCCGCTTGTATTTACCGCAGTGGCACTCCCAATCCTTTTGAGGGCCAAAGATCTTTTCGCAGAAGAGGCCCTCCCTCTCGGGTTTTAATGTCCTGTAGTTGATGGTTTCCGGTTTTTTTACCTCTCCCCGGGACCAGGCCCGGATCTGCTCGGGTGAAGCCAACCCTATTTTTAATGAATCAAAATTGTTTACATCGAACACAGGATGATCTCTCCCTTCCTGTTTTTAATGGAGGCGTTCCTGCGGGAATCCCGGTGACTGCCCGTCTATTCTTCTTCCTCTTCTTCGTCGTCCAGGTCCTCGTCATCATCGTCTTCAAAGTCGCCTTCCAGCAGGGAAATCTTTTCCAGGTCATCTTCGCTGGGGTCGTCTTCATCTCCATCGGAGGCAAAATCCCTGCGGGTGGGCAGCTGAACTCCTCCATCGCCCCTTTCCCCGTCATCCCGTTCCTGGCCCTCTATATTGACCTCCAGTTCAACAGAGTCCAAATCTTCACTGCTGTCCTTGATTTCCATCTCTCCCGCTTCCTCGCTGATGACCTTGACATCCAGCCCCAGGCTCTGGAGTTCCTTGACCAGGACCTTGAAGGACTCGGGCACCCCGGGCTCGGGGATGTTCTCTCCCTTGACGATGGATTCATAGGTTTTCACCCGGCCCACCACGTCATCGGATTTGACGGTGAGGATTTCCTGGAGGGTGTAGGCGGCACCGTAGGCCTCCAGGGCCCAAACCTCCATCTCCCCGAAACGCTGGCCCCCGAACTGGGCTTTCCCCCCCAGGGGCTGCTGGGTCACCAGGGAATAGGGCCCCGTGGAGCGGGCGTGGATCTTGTCGTCCACCAGGTGGGCCAGCTTCAGCATATACACGTAGCCCACGGTGATCTGCTGGTCGAAGGCCTCTCCCGTGCGCCCGTCATAGAGATGGGACTTGCCGGAGCGGGGAAGGCCGGCCTCTTCCAGGGCCTTGAAGGTATCTTCCTCGTTGGCCCCGTCGAAGACGGGAGTGGCCACATAAAACCCCAGGACCCGGGCAGCCCAGCCCAGGTGGGTCTCCAGGATCTGGCCCAGGTTCATCCGGGAAGGGACGCCCAGGGGGTTTAAGATGATCTCCACCGGGGTGCCGTCGGGCATGAAGGGCATATCCTCCTCCGGCAGAATCTTGGCGATAACCCCCTTGTTCCCGTGGCGGCCCGCCATCTTATCCCCTTCGGAGATCTTGCGCTTCTGGGCCACATAGACCCGGACCAGCTGGTTCACCCCGGGGGAGAGTTCATCCCCCTGCTCCCGGGAGAAAACCTTCACGTCCACCACCATCCCCGACTCCCCGTGGGGGACCCTCAAGGAGGTGTCCCGGACTTCCCGGGCCTTCTCGCCAAAGATGGCCCGCAGGAGCCGCTCCTCGGCAGTGAGCTCCGTCTCCCCCTTGGGGGTTACCTTGCCCACCAGGATATCACCGGCCCGGACCTCGGCGCCGATGCGGATGATCCCCCGGTCGTCCAGGTCCTTCAGGGCCTCCTCCCCCACGTTGGGGATATCCCGGGTGATCTCCTCCGGGCCCAGCTTGGTGTCCCGGGCTTCCGCCTCGTACTCTTCGATATGAATGGAAGTGAAGATATCGTCCTTCACCAGTTTTTCGCTCAGGAGGATGGCATCCTCGTAATTGTAGCCCTCCCAGGGCATAAAAGCCACCAGCACGTTTTTGCCCAGGGCCAGTTCCCCCTGGTCCGTGCAAAAGCCATCGGCCAGGACATCGCCGGCGCTGACCTTCTCTCCCCGGCTGATGACGGGGCGCTGGTTCATGCAGGTACCCTGGTTGGAGCGTTTAAATTTCTGCAGCTTGTAAATATCGAAACCGTATCCCTGGCCGTCCACCGGGTCTCCGGGAAACTCCTCCCCTGTCCGGCCGTTGACCAGCCTGTTCTCCCTGGCCTCCCCCTCTTCCCCGTCCTTCCTGATGACGATTTCCTCGGCCGTCACCCGGTAGACGGTGCCGCCCGTCTGGGCCATGACCAAAACCCCCGAGTCCCGGGCCGTCTTTCCCTCCATCCCGGTACCCATGAGGGGTGCTTCCGTCTGCATGAGGGGCACGGCCTGCCGCTGCATGTTGGAACCCATGAGAGCCCGGTTGGCATCGTCGTTTTCCAGGAAGGGAATCAGGGCGGTGGCCACACTGACCAGCTGCTTGGGGGAGACATCCATGAAGTCGATCTCCCCGGACGGCTTGGCCAGGACTTCCTTCTTGTAGCGGCAGGTAATCCGCTCCTTGGTGAATTTACCCGTGTCGTCCAGGAGGGCGTTGGCCTGGGCCACCACGTATTTATCCTCATCGTCGGCCGTCAGGTAGACGATCTCCGCCGTGACCCGGCCTTTCTCCTTGTCCACTTTCCGGTAGGGCGTCTCGATGAAGCCGTACTCGTTGATGCGGGCATAGGTGGAAAGGGAACCGATCAGGCCGATGTTGGGGCCTTCCGGGGTCTCGATGGGACACATGCGCCCGTAGTGGGAGTGGTGCACATCCCGGACCTCGAAACCGGCCCGCTCCCGGCTTAAGCCCCCGGGGCCCAGGGCACTGAGGCGCCGCTTGTGGGTGAGCTCCGCCAGGGGGTTGGTCTGGTCCATAAACTGAGACAGCTGGCTGCTGCCAAAGAATTCTTTGATGGAAGCGATGACGGGCCGGATGTTGATGAGGGCCTGGGGAGTGATGGCCTCCACATCCTGGATGGTCATCCGCTCCCGGACCACCCGCTCCATCCGGGAAAGGCCGATGCGGAACTGGTTTTGCAGGAGTTCCCCCACGCTCCGCAGGCGCCGGTTCCCCAGGTGGTCGATGTCGTCAACATTGCCCAACCCCGACATCAGGTTCAGGAGATATCCGATGGTGGCCACGATATCCTCGGGGGTCAAATGCTTCCCCCTGGGGTCGATAAAACCGTTGTTGAAAACCAGAAGGGACTGGCCGTCCCCCCCTCGGGTTTCCACCCGGCTGATCTTGTTCTTATCAAAAGTTTCCACCAGCCGGTCGTTTACCACCTGGCCCTTCTCCGCCAAAATCTCGCCCGTCTCCCGGTCCACCACGTTTTCCGCCAGGGTAAGCCCGCCGATGCGGTAGCCCAGGGACAGCTTCTTGTTGACCTTGTAGCGGCCCACGTAGGCAAAGTCATAGCGCTTGGAGTCGAAGAAGAGGGATTCAAAGAGGGATTTGGCGTTGTCCACGTTCAGGGGCTCCCCCGGCCGCAGCCGCTTGTAAATCTCCAGAATCCCCGTTTCAAAATTTTCCGTGTGGTCCTTCTCCAGGGTGGCCAGGATCCGGGGATCTTCGTTGAAGAGATTGATAATCTCGCTGTTGGTGCCGAAGCCGATGGCCCGCAGAAGAACGGTAATGGGGATTTTCCGGGTCCTGTCCACCCGGACGTAGATGACGTCGTTCACGTCCGTCTCAAACTCCAACCAGGCCCCCCGGTTGGGGATGATGGTGCCGCTGTAGAGTTCCTTGCCGCTGCTGTGCTCCAGCTGGCTGTCGAAATAAACCCCCGGTGAGCGCACCAGCTGGCTGACGATGACCCG
This sequence comes from Syntrophomonadaceae bacterium, assembly GCA_003561835.1. Lineage (GTDB taxonomy): Bacteria > Bacillota > Dethiobacteria > PWVN01 > PWVN01 > PWVN01. The sequence continues at coordinate 4,355 of PWVN01000153.1, read as the reverse complement.
TTCGGCCCCGTTGATGACAAAGGTCCCGTTTTTGGTCATGCGGGGGAAATCCCCCATGAAAACTTCCTGCTCCTTGACCTCCCCCGTCTCCTTGTTGATGAGGCGGACTTTCACCCGCAGGGGGACGGCATAAGTGGCATCCCGTTCCTTGCATTCCTCCACGGAATACTTGGGTTCCCCCATCTCGTAGCTGATAAACTCCAGGACCAGGTTGCCGGTAAAATCCTTGATGGGGGAGATGTCCTCAAACATCTCCTGGAGGCCTTCCTTGATAAACCAATCATAAGAACTGTGCTGGACTTCGATCAGGTTCGGCAAATCCAAAACTTCTTCGATCTGGGCGTAAGATCTCCGCTGCCGCTTCCCCGCCTCTACCAGTTTGGCCATTAAGACGAATCACTCCCCTTAAAAGTTTTCCTGCCGGCAAAAATATTGGCGGTAAAACCACTGATAGCCAAGAAAGGGTTTCCTTGACTATAAAAAAAAGAAAAAGGATGCCAATATGGTAATATAGCCATATTTTTAAGATATTATCCCCCTGGAATAAGTAAAAAAGGGCATGGTTAAGCAAGTTTTAATACTACCACAATTGCATTTGTTTGTCAACGACTTTGGGACAGGAATCTCCGGGTTGGAAAAAAATTGGGGCCGCCCGGGGGGCGGCCCTGCATCCCTACTTGATCTCCACGGAAGCGCCGGCTTCTACCAGTTTGGCCTTGACCTCTTCGGCTTCTTCCTTGCTGACCTTCTCCTTCACCGGCTTGGGAGCCTCGTCCACCAGGGCCTTGGCTTCCTTCAGGCCCAGGGCCGTCAGCTCCCGGACCACCTTGATGACCTGGATCTTCTTGTCCCCCGGCCCCGTCAGGACCACGTCGAATTCCGTCTGCTCTTCTTCCACCTCTTCGGCGGCTCCCGCTGCCGGGGCGGCGGCCATGGCCATGGGGGCGGCGGCCGTTACGCCGAATTCCTCTTCAAAGGCTTTTACCAGTTCGGAAAGCTCCAGAACCGTCATTCCTTTAACAATTTCCAGTACTTCCTGTACTTTTGACACGTTGTGCATCCTCCTTAGATTTTAATGTATGCCTGTTCCAATTTATCTGTACTTGAAATGCTGTACCCGCTTTTCCGGGGATGGGCTTTTTTCTAGGCGCTCTTTTCCTTCTGCTCCCGGACGGCATCCAGCACATAAACCAGGTTGCGGATGTTCCCCTCAAGCACGCTGGCGAAAGCGCTCAGGGGAGCCTGGAAGGCTCCCGCCACCCGGCCCAGGAGCACCTCCCGGGGCGGCAGGTCTGCCAGAGCTCTGATGGCCGCGATGTCCAGAAGGTTCCCTTCCAGCAGGCCGCCCTTGATCTCCAGCTTGTCGTTTCCCTTGGCGAATTTTGCCAGGATCCTGGCGGCCGTCACCGGGTCCTCGTAACCGAAGGCCACGGCCGTGGGCCCCTCCAGGTGGCCCTGCAAGTCCTCGTGCCCCAGCTCAGTGGCAGCGATTTTGGTCAGGGTGTTCTTGACCACCTTGAACTCGATGCCCTCTTCCCGCAGCTGCCGGCGGAGCTCCGTGATGTCCGCCACGTTCAACCCCCGGTAGTCGGTGAGGATCACCACCTGGGAGCTGTCCAGCTTCTCCTTTATTTCCCGGACGATTCCTTCCTTTTTTGCTCTGTGAGCCAAAACTACACCTCCTTCCGCTGAAATGTGAAAACCCTCCGCAGGCAGCGGAGGGCAATAGAAATCAGGGGATGACTCTCTACCCTTCACCCTCGGCAGGCGGTGCCATTAAACCTCCGGGAGGTACCTGCTGTCTGCGGCTGAATCGAAGTATTCTGTTTTAAACTGCTTGAACTGCTAGCGGCCCAGGGAAGCGGCCTTCTGGCTGTTGACCTTGATGCCGGGTCCCATGGTGCTGGACACCGTCACCGTGCGGACATACTGGCCTTTGGCCGCCGGGGGGCGGGCCTTCATCAGGATGTCCATAATGGTATAGAAGTTTTCCAGGAGCTTCTCCCGGGAGAAGGAAACCTTGCCGATGGGGACATGGATGTTGCCCACCTTGTCGGTGCGGTACTCCACCTTGCCGGCCTTGAAATCGGCCACGGCCTTGCCCACATCGAAGGTGACGGTCCCCGTCTTGGGGTTGGGCATCATGCCCTTGGGGCCCAGAACCCGGCCCAGCTTCCCCACCACTTTCATCATATCGGGGGTAGCTATGGCCACATCGAAATCCAGCCAGCCTCCCTCGATTTTGGCTACCAGGTCCTCCGCCCCCACATGGTCGGCACCGGCGGCTTCCGCCTCGTTGATCTTCTCCCCTTTGGCGAAAACCAGGACCTTGACTTCCTTGCCCGTGCCGTTGGGCAGGACCACGGCACCCCGGACCTGCTGGTCCGCATGCTTGGGGTTCACTCCCAGGCGGACGGCCAGCTCCACCGTTTCGTCAAACCTGGCGGAGGTCAGTTCCCTGATCAGATCCAGGGCCTCGCCGGGCTCGTAGAGTTGGGTGCGGTCAATCTTCTTTTTGGCTTCCAGGTAATTCTTTCCGTGACTCATCTTGTTAACCTCCTTGTGGTACAGGCGAGCAAACTCTCCCACATTTATCCCTGGATGACAATCCCCATGCTGCGGGCCGTGCCTTCCACCATGCGCATGGCGGCTTCCACGTCACCCGCATTCAGGTCCTTCATCTTCAGTTCCGCGATCTCCCGCACTTTTGCGCGGGGCAGGGTAGCCACCTTGATGCGGTTGGGTTCTCCCGAAGCCTTCTCCAGGCCGGCGGCCTTTTTCAAAAGGACGGCAGCGGGAGGCGTTTTCATAATGAATGTAAAGGAGCGGTCTTCAAAAACCGAGATCTCCACCGGAATGATGAGCCCTGCCTGGGCCGCTGTCTTTTCATTGAACTCCTTGCAAAAACCCATGATGTTGACACCGTGCTGCCCCAGGGCCGGGCCCACTGGCGGCGCAGGAGTGGCCTTGCCGGCGGGGATTTGAAGTTTGACGACAGCCATAATCTTTTTCTTCTTGGCCAAAATGTCCACCTCCCTTACATTTTTTTAACCTGATAATATTCCAGTTCCACCGGGGTTTCCCGGCCGAACATGGAGACCAATACTTTTAGCTTGCCCTTTTCCAGGTTGATATCTTCAATTTTACCCACAAAGTTTGCAAAGGGGCCGTCCTTGACCTGGACCGATTCCCCGACGCTGAAATCCACCTTGGGTTTGCCGTCGGCCAGACCCATCTGGCGCAAAATCCGGGTGACTTCCTCCTTGGTCAGGGGGACAGGCTTGGTTCCGGAACCCACAAAACCCGTTACGCCGGGGGTGTTGCGGACCACATACCAGGAATCATCCTGCATGATCATCTCCACCAGGACGTACCCAGGGAAGACCTTCTTCATGATGATCTTCTGTTTGCCTTCCTTGGTTTCAATCTCCCGTTCCATGGGGACCAGGACCCGGAATATTTTGTCCTGCATCTCCATGGACTCCACCCGCTTTTCCAGGTTGGCGGCCACCTTGTTCTCATAACCGGCATAGGTATGGATCACATACCAACTCTTATCGCTCATAAAGATTGGGGATTCATCCCTACCTCCTAAAAACTTATTGCTGCAGGATCGCCCGCAGCCCTGCCGTAAAGCCTGTATCCAGAACCCAAAAGAAAATCCCGATAACGATTACGGTTATGAGGACGAGAGAACTGTACAGGTACAGCTCCCTCCGGTTGGGCCAATGCACTTTCTTGAGCTCGCTGCGGACGTCCTTGAACTGTTTTACCAGTTTTTTGACAGGTGCCGGCACAGCCATGGAAATCACACCCTTCGCTGAATTTCCTAGCGGGTTTCCTTATGAAGCACATGCTGTCCGCAGAACTTGCAGTACTTCTTCATCTCGATCCGGTCCGGATTGTTTCGCTTATTTTTTCTGCTGGTATAGTTGCGCCTCTTGCACTCCATACAGGCCAGAGTCACTTGTACCCTCATGCGGTGCACCCCCAAAATGCCTTAATTAAAGGGCTTTTGTCCCTTTATCACTTTTTCCAATTTACCATAATTTCAAATGCGTGTCAAACTTTTTTTCCCCTGCGGGGAGAGTAAAAAAGCCGGGGCTAACCGCCCCAGCCGCTCATGTGCACTTCCGACCGCATCGATCAGGTGATCGAGGTAACCACTCCGGCCCCCACGGTGCGGCCGCCTTCACGGATGGCGAAGCGGACGCCTTCATCCATGGCGATGGGAGTGATGAGTTCGATGTCCATGTTGATGTTGTCCCCCGGCATGACCATCTCCACCCCTTCCGGCAGGGTGATGACCCCCGTCACATCGGTGGTGCGGAAATAAAACTGGGGACGGTACCCGG
>PWVN01000209.1 GCA_003561835.1 Syntrophomonadaceae bacterium | reverse complement strand
CTGCGTGGCCGGGGTTTTGACGAAGCGGTTTCTGGGGGGTTTGCCATGGAAATCGGGCTGACGGTCCTTCCCCTGGCCGGCGTTATTTTCTTCCTGCGGGGAAAGACAGCCCTGACGGCCGCCGGCAGCGCCCACCCCAACTACCGGGGGCGGCCCGTATCCCGGTCGGGGGGGCTGATCCTCTATCTTTCCCTTCTCCTGGCCGGGGCCCTGCGCCTTCTCTGGGGGGGCGAGGGCCTGCTGCCGGTGGCCCTCCTCCTCTACCTGGCCGGCGGCCTGACCCTGTTGGGGCTGGTGGACGACCTCTGGGGAGACTCCCGGCACAGGGGTTTCGGGGGCCATCTCCGCCTCCTGGTGGGGAAGAGGGAGGTCAGCACGGGGTTTTTAAAGGCCCTCTTCGGCGGTCTCCTGGCCCTGACGGCGGCGGCCCCCCTGCAGGCCGGGCCGGGGGCCCTGCTGGTGGGGGGCGGGGTCATCGCCCTGGCCGCCAATACCCTGAACTCCCTGGACCTGCGGCCCGGGAGATCGGTCAAATTTTTCCTGGGGGCTTCCCTGGCCGTCATCGCCCTCCTCCAGGAGCGGGAAGCGGCCCTGCTGCTGCTGCCCTTCCTGGCAGCCCTACTGGCCTATCTCCCTTTTGAACTGCAGGAGAGGGTCATGCTGGGGGACAGCGGTGCCAACCTGCTGGGAGGGGCCCTGGGGTTTGTCTTCGTGGCCCATTCACCCCTTTCGGGACAGCTGGCGGCCCTGGCCCTGCTCCTGGCCTTCCAGATTTTCTGTGAAATCCATTCCTTTTCCCGGCTGGTCCAGGAAACGCCTTTGCTGCGGTTTCTGGACGACCTGGGCAGGGATTTTAAAGGAGAGGACGAAGATGAAAGATAAACCCAAGGGGCCCGCCCGGGAGATGGGGGCCCGGCGGGGGCGGGTCCTGGAGGCGTCCTCTCCCCGCAGAGGCCTCACCCGGGCCCGGGTGGAGGTGGGGGAGGAGCGGGTTTTGGCCCTGGCCTATCCCCTCTTCAGCGGGGAGATCCGGGAGGGGGATGAGGTTTTGCTCAACACCACCGCCCTGGACCTGGGGCTGGGTACGGGGGGTGTCCATTTCGTGATGGCCAACCTGAGCCAGCCCGGGGAAGCCCGCCTGGGGGAGGCGGGCCACGTCATGAAGCTTCGCTACACCCCTCTGCAGTTCAAAAGCCTCTCCCTGGAGGAGGCCCACGGGGCCCGGCTGGAGGAGGGGGGCGATCTCGGGGGGATGCCCGTCATGGTCCTGGAACTGCACAGCATGGTGCTGCCGGCAGCCCTGGCCTTCAAAAGGGCGCACCCCGGGGCCCGGCTGGCCTACCTCATGACCGACGGCGGCAGCCTGCCCCTGGCCTTCAGCGACCAGGTGGAGTTCCTGCGGCAAGAGGGGTTCATCGATGCCGCCATCACGGCGGGCCAGGCCTTCGGCGGGGACCTGGAGGCCGTCAATGTCTACACGGCCCTGCAGGGGGCCCGGCATGTCCTGGGGGCCGATGCCTGCATTGCGGCCATGGGCCCCGGGGTCCTGGGGACGGGAACGGCCTTCGGGTTTTCCGGTATCGAACAGGGGGAGAACATCAACCGGGTCAACGTCCTGGGAGGGGCGGCCGTCACCTGCCTGCGCCTGAGCTTCGCCGAGAAGCGGGAACGGCACCGGGGGGTGAGCCATCACAGCCTGACCAGCCTGGGGCGGGCGGCCCTGACCCCCGCCTCCGTCGCCCTGCCCCGGGAGCTTAAGGGGGAGGAGCGGGGGCTGGCGTTGGCCCAGCTTGAGGCGGCCGGCCTGCCCGGCATCCACACCCTCTGCTGGCACGAGACGGCGGGGATCCTGGAGGAACTGGCGGGGCTTGGCCGGAAGGTGAATACCATGGGCAGGGGCCTGGGGGAAGACCCCTTCTTCTTCGCCGCCGCGGCGGCGGCCGGCCGGGAAGGGGCCCGCTGCCTGGAGAAATCTGAACAGGAGGCCGAGAGCCTATGGAGCTGAGGGAAGAGACGCTGTCGACGGCGGTGAAGTACCGGGGGAAAATCTTGACGGTCCTGGAAAAGGTGGTCCGGCTGCCCGACGGGCGCCGGGGGATGAGGGAGGTTTTGGGGCACCCCGGGGCCGTGGCCCTGGTGGCGGTGGATGCGGACCGGGGGATCTACCTGGTGGAACAGTACCGTTCCCCCATGGAAAAGGTCCTCCTGGAGATCCCGGCGGGGAAGCTGGACCCGGGGGAGACCCCGGCAGAGGCGGGGGTCCGGGAGCTGTAGGAAGAGACGGGGATGCGGGCGGGGAAGGTCCTTCCCTTGAGCAGCTTCTATTCCTCCCCCGGGTACAGCGATGAGAAGATCCACCTTTTCCTGGCCCTGGACCTGCGGCAGACGGGGACCACCCCGGATGCGGGGGAATTTTTGCGGGTTAAAAAATACCGGGCCGCCGAGATCATGGAGATGATTTCCCGGGGGGATATCGAGGACGGGAAGACCATCCTGGGGGTTTCGCTGGTGGTAAATCTCTATAATGAATTCATATAATGGGCTTGTCTCGAATACCTATGGAGAAAGGACGGTGAAAAGGGGAGGTCCTCCCGTTGGCCAATATAAAACAAGCCTTCCAGAGCTACTTTTGGGATAACCTGGCCCTCTACATCACGGCAGCGGCCGTCTTTGCTTTGGGAATCGGCCTGGGGGTCTTTTCCACGGGGATCCTGGAGGAAGGCCAGGCGGCGGAGTTGAAGGAGTACCTGGACATCTTCATCTACGGGCTCCATACGGAGGCCTACCTGGAGCCTCTGGAGGTCGTCCGGAATTCCCTCAGCCAGAACCTCAAGCTCTTCCTGCTTCTCTGGCTTTTTGGGATCACCATGCTGGGCATCCCCGCCACCTTTCTGATCCTGGGGCTGAAAGGCTTCACCCTGGGTTTTACCCTGAGCTTCATCTTCCAGCAGTTTTCCCTATCGGGGCTCCTCTTTGCCCTGGGGGCCCTCCTGCCCCAGAACGTCTTTATCATCCCGGCCTTCCTGACGGCGGGGGTGGCCTGCCTGTCCTTTTCCCTGCTGCAGATCCACTGCCGGCTGAAGAAGAAGAACGTGCATTTCTGGTCCAACCTGGGGAACTACACCGCCCTCTTTGCCCTTCTTTTTTTCCTCCTCCTGTTGGGGGGGCTGGTGGAGGGCTACATCACCACCGTATTTATTCGCCTGGCTGTGGGTATCCTATGACGAAGGGAGGGGATGTGCATGAAGATCTTATTCGTTTCGGGCAACCTGGGAAAAGGGTTTCTTAAAGGGATTACCGCCCTTTTGCTGCTGCTTTTGTCCCTGCCCTATATCCTGTTTTTGACGGTGGAGCACCTGCCGGCGGTCCCTGCGGCCACCGAGCCTGCCCATACCATCTTCTGGGAACGGTTGTTCCGGGACATGTATATCTTTTTCAGCCAGGGATTTTAAAAATTTTCAACCAAAAAAGGATTTCTTTTCCTCGGTGTGGAAATATCTATAATTATCTTTCTTATTTTGTGCCGTTGGCGGTAAAGGAGCTTCCTTGATGGAGAAGACGTTAAAGGACTTTATCTATTACCTGGCCGTGGAAAAGGGGCTGGCAAAAAACACTCTGGAGTCTTATGAAAGGGATCTGCGAGGGTTCCTGCTCTACCTGAAGAAAGAATCGGTTTTGGATGCCGCAGCCATAAAACGCTCCCACATCCTGGGCTACCTGGCCTCCCTGCGAACCAAGGGTTTGGCCAGTTCCACCTTATCCCGGAGCCTGGCATCCATCCGGTCTTTTTTTCATTTTCTCATGCAGGAGCGCCGCATCGGGGAAAACCCCGCCAACGATCTGGAGTCGCCCAGGCAGGAGAAGAAACTGCCCAGGGTCATGAGCATGAAGGAGATCGATTCCCTCCTGAAGCAGCCCGACGAGCTCAAGGTCAACGGGATCCGGGACAAGGCCATGCTGGAACTCCTCTATGCCACGGGGATCCGGGTCACCGAATTGATCGACCTGGGCGTGAACGACGTCAACACCGAGTCGGGCTATATCCGCTGCACTGGCAAGGGTTCCAAGGAGCGAATCGTGCCCGTGGGGGGGCCAGCCATCCAGAAGGTGAAGCACTACATAGAGAAGGGCCGCCCCAAACTGGTCAAGGATTTGAAGGAGCATTCCCTCTTTGTGAACCAGCACGGGCGCCGCCTGACCCGGCAGGGTTTCTGGAAGATTATCAAGAAATATGCCCGGCAGGCCCAGATCACCAGGGAGATCACCCCCCACACCCTGCGCCATTCCTTTGCCACCCACCTCCTGGAAAACGGGGCGGACCTGCGCTCCGTCCAGGAGATGCTGGGGCATGCCGATATTTCCACCACCCAGATCTACACCCAGGTCAGCAAGAGCAAACTCAAGGATGTCTACGAGCGGGCCCATCCCCGGGCCTGAAGGCGCCGGAAGGCGCTTTTTTAGATT
>PWVN01000044.1 GCA_003561835.1 Syntrophomonadaceae bacterium | reverse complement strand
GGAGGTGGCGGGGCATATCCTGGCGCAGCTTCAAGACCTGCCCGTGGATGTCCACAACCCGCAAAGGACCCTGAAGGTGGAGATCCGGGATACGGAGGCCTTCGTCTTCACAGAGGCCTGGCCCGGGCCCGGCGGCCTGCCTGTGGGCGTCAGCGGCAAGGGCCTGCTGCTCCTGTCGGGGGGGATTGACAGCCCCGTCGCCGCCTTCCTGGCCCTGAAGCGGGGGGTGGCCCTGGAGGCCCTGCATTTTCACAGTTCCCCCTTCACCAGCGAGCGGTCCCGGGAAAAGGTCCTGGACCTCTGGGCCCTCCTGGCCCGCTACGGCGGGGATATGACCCTGCACGTGGCCCCCTTCACCGCCCTGCAGAAGGCCATCTACCGTCACTGCCCCTCCGACTGGGGCGTCATCATCATGCGGAGGATGATGATGCGTATTGCCGCCCGGACCGCCTTTTTGCGGGGGGCCGGGGCCCTCTTCACCGGGGAGAACCTGGGCCAGGTGGCCAGCCAGACCATGGAAAGCATGGCCGCAGCGGAGGACGCCGCCTCCCTGCCCGTCTTTCGCCCCCTCCTGTGCTTCGACAAGAGGGAAATTATCCAGGTGGCCAAAGACATCGGCACCTACCCCATCTCCATCCGCCCCTACGAGGACTGCTGCACCGTCTTCGTGGACCCACACCCCGTTACCCGGCCCAAACCGGCAGAGGCCCGGCTCCACGAAGAGGGCTTCGACTACGCCCCCCTCCTGGAGGAATGCCTGGAGAATATGGAAACCCTGAAGATTTCCGAAAAGGGCCCAAATTTTAAAGGATTTTCGTAAATTTCCACGAATATTTACAGGGAAATTTTCAGTCAATTCTCCTGAGGGGTGAAAGCATGGCGGACCGGTTTATGTTCATCGTTAACCCCGCATCATCCAACGGCAAGACCAGACGCCGGTGGCCCGAAATAAAAAGCATCCTGGATGCCAGGGATCTGGACTACGACTTCCGGATGACCGGGGGACCCTGGGACGCGGCGGAGATCGCCCGGGAGAGTCTCCTGGGGGGCTACAACGTGGTGGTGGCCGTGGGAGGGGACGGCACCCTGAACGAAGTGGTCAATGGATTTTTTCTGGTGGACGGAAAGACCCGGATGGGGAGCAGCCTGGGGGTCATCTCCATGGGAACCGGCAGCGACTTCATCCGCACGGCGGGAATCCCCAGGGACTTCCCTGCAGCCATAAAGGTCATCGAAGGGGGCCAAAACACCTGGATGGATGTGGGCCGGGCCCGCTTCACCCGGGCCGACGGCACCCCGGGGGAACGCTACTTCCTGAATGTGGCCGATGTGGGCATGGGCGGCGAAACGGCAGAACGGGTCAACAACACCTCCAAGGCCCTGGGGGGCTTTGCTTCCTTCCTCTGGGGGGTTATCGTATCCATATTCCTCTTTAAAAACAAGGAGATGACCCTGGTCATCGACGACGAGGTCACCTGGCAGGGGAAATATGTGACGGTGGCCATGGGCAACGGCCGCTTCTTCGGGGGAGGAATGAAGATCACCCCCCAGGCCATGCTGACCGACGGGCTCCTGGATATCACCATCCTACCCGATTTTTCCAAACCCATGCTCTTCAGGAGCCTGCCCAAGGTCTACAGCGGCCGGCACCTGGAGATCAAGGGTGTAAAGTATACCCGGGGGAAAAAGATCTCCATCAGCTCCCCGGAGCAGGTCCTGCTGGAGATGGACGGGGAAATCCCGGGAAAGGTCCCGGTGGAAGTGGAAATCCTGCCCTCGGCCCTTAAGGTCCGCACCTAATCCTCCCCGGGGGGAAGCCCTTCCAGATCCAGCCCCGCCTCTTCCCACTGCCGGTAGAGGGATTTGAGGTGTTCCCGGGCCCGGTCAAAATCCGCCGTAACCTGCCGGGCTTCGGCAAAACTCTCGTAAAACCCCGGGGCCGCCAGCTTCTCTTCCAGCAAAGACAGCCTCTCTTCCTCCCGGTGGATGGCCGCCTCCAGGTCCCGAAGCCGCTTCTCGAGGCCGCGGCGCTGCCGCCGCCGGGCCAAAAGCTGCTCCCGTTCCTCCCGCTCCCGTTCCCGCTGCTCCCGCCGGGAAACCACCGCCTCCTTTGAATCCCCCGGCTCCTCCCTGCGCCTCCGGGCCTTTTCCTCCATGTAGCCGTCATAGCCGCCCTTGTACAGGGTTACGCTGCCCTCCCTGATTTCCAGGACCCTGGTGGCCGTCCGCTGCAGGAAATAGCGGTCGTGGGAAACCACCAGCAGGGTGCCGGGATACCCTTCCAGGGAGGATTCCAGCTCCTCCACTCCCTTGATGTCCAGGTGGTTGGTGGGTTCATCCAGTACCAGGAAGTTCCCCTCCGTCAGGGCCACCTTGGCCAGGGCCAGGCGGGACTTCTCGCCGCCGCTCAAATCCCTCACTTCCTTGAAAACATCCTCTCCCCTGAAGAGATAGCGGCCCAGGTAGCTGCGGGCTTCGGATTCCTTGAGCCCCCCTTCCTCCATGATGGTCAAAAGGGGGGTGCTCCCGGGGTCCAGCTGCTCCTGCTCCTGGTCAAAATAGGCGGTATGAACGCTTTGGCCCACCTTGACCCGGCCCTCGTCGGCCATCTCCTGGCCGGTGATGATCCGCAGGAGGGTGGTCTTGCCGGCGCCGTTGGGGCCCACCAGGGCCACCCGGTCCCCCCAGTAGAGGGTGAAGTCCACCCCGGAAAAGAGACGGAGCTCCCCGAAATGTTTGGCAACCCCCGAGAAATCCACCACGATACGGCCGCTGCGGCCCCCGTAACCGAAGTCCAGGGCCATCTTTTTCCCGGCAGCGGGCTTATCCACCAGGGCCAGCTTCTCCAGGCGCTTTTCCCGGCTGCGGGCCTGGCGCTTGGAGCGCTCGTCGGCGGTGGAGGTCCGGATGAGCTCCATATCCTTGTGGAGGGTTCTCTGCTGCTTCTTGTAGGCCTTCTTTTGGCTGTCCACTTCAATTTCCTTCTGGTAGAGGTATCCGGAATAATTCCCCCGGTAGACCTGCAGCTTTCTTTCCTCCAGGGAGGCGATCCTCCCCACCACCCGGTCCAGAAAATAACGGTCATGGGAAACGACCATCAAGGCCCCCCGCCAGTCCCGCAGGTACCCCTCCAACCATTCCACCGCGTCCACATCCAGGTGGTTGGTGGGCTCGTCCAGCAGAAGGAGGTCCGGTTCCTCGAGGAGCAGGGCCGCCAGCTGGGCCCGGGTTTTTTCCCCGCCGCTGAATTCGGCCAGGGGCCGCTTAAGGTCCTCCCGGCAAAAGCCCATGCCGCCGAGGATCATCTTCAGGCGGCTGTCCAGGGTATAGCCGCCCTGGAGCTCGTAGTCCCGGGTCAGCTGGGCATACCTTTTCATCAAGCCGGCCAATTTTTCTTCCTCCCGGGGGGCGCAGGCCGCCATGGCCCGCTCCACCTCCCCCAGGACTTCCCGCAATTGGATGACCCCGGCGACGGCAGCATGCAGGAAGGCCTCCAGGCTGGTCCCCGGCAGGTACTCGGGCTTCTGGCTCAGATAGGCGGGGACAACGCCCCGGGCCAGGACCACCTGTCCGGAGTCGGCTTCTTCCCGCCCCAGGATGATCTTCAAGAGGGTGGTCTTGCCGGCGCCGTTGGGGCCCACCAGACCCACCTTCTCCCCCTGGTGGACCTGCAGGGAAACGCCTTCCAGGACGCTTACGTCCCCGAAGGATTTGCTGATGCTGTTCAGGCTGAGTAAGGCCACAATTCTCCCACCTTCAGGGGGGCACAGCCCCCCTATTTTCGCTGCCCGGGGAATAGATCCTCCGCTCTTTGGCTCTTCTGGCCGCCGGGGGAAGCATCTGACCCGCCCCAGGCCTTCTTCCGGGCAGGGGAAAAAGTATCCCCTACTAATATACCCCTCCGGGAGGAGGCTGTAAAGCCGTATACTTTTTCCGGGGCGGTTACATCCTAAGGAAAGCAGCCCACAAAGATTCCCCCTTTGATCGCTCTTCCCGCAGCCCTTCCGGAGGCAAGTGTTTCTTAATTTCCCGGGAAATGCTATAATGGATGTACCTTGAAGGCCCTTTTTGCGGGGCCCTGCACTGGATAGCGGCGCGGCGGCCCCCGGCCCCAGCCAAACCTCGAAAGGTGGCTTTCTCCATGATACCCATAAAAGATTCGACCCGCACCCGAACCTTTCCCATCGTCAATATAACCTTGATCTTGACCAACATCTTCGTTTTCCTCTGGATGCTGTCCCTGTCCCAGACGGAGATGGTGGAGTCGGCCTACAGCCTGGGCCTCATCCCGGCCCGCTTCGGTGCCTCCCTGGCGGAAGGCCGCCTTCTCGGCGCCTTTACCCCCGTCATCACCTACCAGTTCCTTCACGGCGGCTGGTTCCACCTCATCGGGAACATGCTTTACCTCTGGGTCTTCGGGGACAACGTGGAGGACAACATCGGCCATGTCCCCTACCTGATCTTCTACCTGCTGGTGGGCGGCATCGCCGGCCTGGCCCAGTTCTATTTCAACCCCGCCAGCACCATCCCCATCGTGGGGGCCAGCGGGGCCGTGGCGGGAATCCTGGGGGCGTATCTTCTCATCTGCCCCCAGGCCCGGGTCCTGACCATCATCCCCATCTTCTTCTTCATCACCCTGGCCGAAATCCGGGCCGTCTTCTTCCTCCTCTTCTGGTTTTTTCTCCAGATCTTCAACGGCCTGGCCAGCATCGGGATTGAAAGCGTCACCGTGGCCTGGTGGGCCCACATCGGCGGCTTTCTGGCCGGGGTGGTCCTGGTCAAACTCTTCGTCCGCCGGGCGGTATGTGAGGAACGCTAGGAGGCCTGTGGAAAACCGATGCCCCGGGGAAACCCGGGGCATCTAACATTTTTGACCTAAAGCGAAAGTCCCGGCCCTGGGCCGGGACTTTCGCTTCAGGAAAAGGCATCCCTGTATCGTTCGGCCATTTCCACAAAAGTAGCGGGAAGGGCAATCCTCTCCCCTTCATTCCGGTCATAACAGTAAAGGTTTTGAAACCCCTCAGCCAGGCTCTGAATGTGGCCCTTCTTGACAAAGCGGAAGATCAGTCGCACCCGCCCTGTCTTTTGGGTATAGTCGGCCACGCCTACCCGGACTTCCAGCCTGTCATGCAGAAAGACCGGAATCATGTAGCGGATTCCCACTTCTCCCGTCAGGAAAGCCGGAGGCTGGGTTTCCTCCTCCGCCATGTTGTCCACCAGCATCCGTTCCCTGGCGGTACACGCCCAATCCAGAAACCTTGCATCGTAGGCAATACCCTGCAGCGTAACATCCTGGGGAATCACGACATGTTCATAGACATAATATCTGTTGGCCATGGCTCATCCCTCCTTCAATACAATATATTCTGCACAAACAAAAAAAATCCTGCGATTTTGTCGGAATATTTGCTCCATTCATTTTCCCGGGCCGGCCATGACGGAACAGGCTGCCCGGCCGCCACGTTCCTATCCTTGATCAGGCTCCGGTGCCTCCAGGGGGTAACGGGCCAGGTTGGGGATGACCTTGCGCACGCCTCCCCGGGGGTTGGGCACATCCCCCCTCCGCCGGGGGATCAGGTGAAAATGCAGATGAAAGACGGTCTGGCCCGCCGCTTCTCCCGCATTGACACCGATGTTGAAGGCCTGGCAGGGGTAGGTTTCCATGATGTAGGCCCGACAGCGGGAGATCAGCTGAAAGATGGCGGTGATCTCCGCCTCCGTCGCCTCTTCCACATCGGCGATATGCCTCTTGGTGACGATCAGGGTGTGGCCCAGGGCCACGGGGAAGTGGTCCAGAAAAGCGGCAGCCATCTGGTTTTCAAAGAGGATTTTTTCTCTGTCCAGGCTGCAAAAGGGGCAAACCATTCAACCATCCCTCTCCTTGGATTATGGGGACCTTCCCAATTTCTATTATTCCCCTTTTCCCGGAGTTTTCCTGCCCAGGTATGCAGATAGGGGTCCTGCATTTTTTCTGGCCCGGGGAAAGTTATTTCCCCGGCAAAGAGGAAATAACTAGAAGGCGTATAATTCTTATATAGGAATCCAAGGCAAAGGAGTGAAACAATGGCTAAAGAGTACAAAGAGCTGCAAGTCTCTTCCAGGCTGCTTCTGGGCCCCGGACCCAGCAACGTGCATCCCCGGGTCCTGAAGGCCATGGCCACCCCCGTCATCGGCCACCTGGATCCGGAGTTCCTGCACATCATGAACGAGACCATGGAGCTGCTGCGCTGGCTCTTCCGCACGAAAAACCAGCTCACCATCCCCATGTCGGGAACCGGCAGCCTGGGCATGGAAACCTGCTTCGTCAATACCCTGGAAGCGGGAGACGCGGCCCTCATCTGCGTCAACGGCGTCTTCGGCCAGAGGATGGTGGACAACGCCCAGCGGTGCGGCGCCCGGGTGGATACCGTCTCGGCCCCCTGGGGGGAGCCCATCGATCCCGGCCGGGTGGAGAAGGCCCTGGCCCAAAAAGATTACAAGCTCCTGGCGGTGGTCCATGCCGAAACCTCCACCGGCGTCCTCCAGCCCCTGGAGGATTTGAGCCGCATGGCCAGGGAGAGGGGAACCCTCTTCCTGGTGGACACCGTCACCTCCCTGGGGGGCTGCCCCCTGGAGGTGGACGGAACGGGGATCGACATCTGCTACAGCGGCACGCAGAAGTGCCTGAGCATCCCTCCCTCCCTGGCCCCCGTCACCTTTAACGAAAAGGCGGCAGCCGCCATAGGGGGGCGAAAGGCCAAGGTGCAGAGCTGGTACCAGGACTTGAGCATGATCGCCAGCTACTGGGGGAAGGAACGGGTCTACCACCATACGGCGCCCATATCCTCCATCTATGCCCTGCGGGAAGGGCTGCGCATCATCCACGAAGAGGGGTTGGAGGCCCGGATTGAACGGCACCGGACCAACGCCGCCGCCTTCTGGGCGGGGGTGGAGGCCCTGGGCCTGAAGCTTCAGGTCCGGGAAGAATTCCGGGCACCTTCCCTGACCACCGTCCGCATCCCCGGGGGAATTGACGACGCTGCAGTGAGAAAGGCCCTCCTGATGGAGCACAATATCGAGGTGGGGGGCGGCCTGGGAGACCTGAAAGGGAAGGTCTGGCGGGTGGGCCTCATGGGGGAAAACTCCCATGCCAACAGCGTCTTCCTGCTCCTGGCAGCCCTGGGGGGTATTTTGAACCGGATGGGCTTCGCCTGTTCCCCGGGGGAGGCCCTGGAGGAAGCGGGGAAGGTCTATCAAAACTAGCCTCAAAAAACCCTCCTGTATGCAGAAAAACCCGGGGCCTTTGGCCCCGGGTTTTCTATCTTGCTGCAGGGTTTACCCCTGGTTTTGCATCCCCCGGGCGGGGGCGGCAAAATTCTCGATCCCTTCCACCAGGTTCCTCATAATCTCCCCCACCGGCAGGATTTCCCTGATCTTCACGGCGCTCTCGCCGGAGAAGATCAACCCGTTCTCCAGATCCCCCTGCTGGGCCCGGTTTAACGCGGCAAAGATGCAGAACCGGCGGGAGCATTTTTTCAGGCAGGTGTCGCATTTCTTCTCCTCCACCAGCTGGTCCCGGGCCAGCCTTTCGGAAAAGGAGTTCCGGATGGCCTTGCCGGGAAGACCCACGGGGCTCTCGATCAGGACGATATCTTCAGGATTCACCCCCACGTGGGCCTCCTTGTAGTTTTGGGGGGCCGTGCACTCGTGGCTGGCCAGGAAGCGGGTGGCCAGCTGGACCCCGTCGGCCCCCAGGGAGAGGATTTCCGCCGCCTCGTCCCCCGTGGCGATGCCGCCGGCGGCGATGAGAGGAATCTTTACGGTTTCCCGGATCTCCTTAAGGATTCTCTTCAAGGGCTGGTCTGTCCCCAGGTGTCCCCCCGCCTCCACCCCTTCCACCACCAGGGCGGCGGCGCCCATCTTTTCCGCCAGCCTGGCCAACCGGGCCGAGGAAACGATGGGGATGATGGGGGTTTTAAACTCCCTGCCCCAGGCGAACATATCCCTGGAAAACCCGGCACCGGAGACGATGAAGTCCGCCTTTTCCCGAAGGGAAGTGGTCACCAGCTGGGCAAAATTTTTGGCGGCAAAGAGGATATTGACACCGACAATCCCCCGGGTCAGCTTCCTGGCCTGGCGGATCTCCGCCGCCAGTTCCTCCAGGCTCATCCCTGTGCCGGCGATGGTACCCACGCCTCCTGCCTCCGCCACCGCCGCCGCCAGGGGGGCAGTGGAGATGCGGATGGCCATCCCGCCCTGGACGACGGGGTATTTTGCAATCATATTACCTATCTTCAATTTGGGAAGCTGCATGCAGTTACCTCCATGATGTTCTTGTAAAGGGTCTAACATCACTTCTATATATTTTACCAAATCCCTGCCCCATTCATGAGAAAGCTGAGAAAATTCCCCATAGAAAAAGCCCCCGGATGCCGGAGACCCTGGCTTCAGGGCAGGATGACCTGGCCCAGGGAGGTGATTTGAATAAAACTGTGGGAAAAGCAGGCCCTGACGGGCCGCCCCGCAGCATAGGCCATTTCCAGGGTGGTCAGGTCCGGCCCGCCCATAAGGGGTCCGCCGCCGGTTTCCAGGGCCACGCGAAAGGCCCCCTCCCGGGCAGGCAACTCTCCCGTTTCAAAGAGGGCGATCCCCAGGGCCACGCTCCCGGTGCCGCAGGCAGGCTCGATCCAGCCTTCCCCGATGTCATGGGGAAAAAGGGCCCGGAAATCCCCACCGGAACCGGCCTGTCTGTCGAAAAGGGTGTAATCGTGGGAGAGAAGCCCCGTCCTGGAGTGGAACTCCTCCTGCAGGTCCTGCAAAAGATCCCTGCTTTCGGGATCCAGGGACGCCAGGTCCAGCCCTGGAAATATTTCCCCGAGCTTTTCCCCGTCCACCACCAGGAATTTGCCCACCCGCACAACTTCCACACCCCGGAGGGTCATGGGGTAAACCCCCATCTCGTAGCACTCCCGGGCAAAAGGGGTTAAATCCGTCAGAACCCTGAGGGCCTTGCCTCCTGCCACTTCCACCTGCAGGCTTACCTGCCCCGCATCCGTTTCCAGGAGGATTTCCATCTCGGGTTCCCGGGCCTCGATCTCAAAGGGCCGGCCCAGGGAGGTTTCCACCAGGGCCTTCCCCAGGACCTGGGTCAGGCCGCCGCAGGCCGTGATGAAGTTCGGGTTGCCGGGCTCCACAATCCTGACCCTGAGATGGCCGCCCTCCCGGGGAGGGTAGAGGAGGCCGGCTTCGTGGCAGGCCAGGTAGGCGGCCGACAGGACCTCTTGGGCCACGGGAATCTCCCGGCCTGCGGGGATCTGCTCCCCCAGCAGGAAGGCGATGGTGTTCCCCCCCATATGCCCCTTCATGTAATCCAGCAGCATGTTTTTTCTCCTCCCCTTCCATAATATCATAATTCTTCATCCTCGGGAATAGTTGATAAAACCCGGGGTTTATGGTATTCTTTCCTTGATTTTACCCTGCCCTTTCAGGGACCGGGTCCCGGGCAAAGAGAGGTCTGTGATGGCGAAATACCCGCAAATCACCGTGGATACGAATAAAATCAGGCACAACGCCGGGAGGGTGGCCGGCCTCTGCAAGGAAGGGGGCGTTGCTGTGGCCGGGGTGGTCAAGGCCACCTGCGGCCTGCCGGAAGCAGCCCGGGCCATGCTGGCCGGAGGGGTTGCCATGCTCGGGGATTCCCGCCTGGAGAACCTGGAGAGGTTGGCGGGGTTTTCCGTACCCCGCCTCCTTTTGAGGCTGCCCATGCCCAGCCAGGCGGCGGAGGTGGTGCAGCACGCCGAGATCAGCCTGAATTCGGAAACCTCCACCTTGAAGGAACTGGGCAGGGAAGCCCGGAAGCGGGGGAAAACCCACGGCGTCATCCTGATGCTGGAGCTGGGGGACCTGCGGGAGGGGCTGCCCCTGGGGGAAGTGTCCCGGGCCGTTTTGGAAACTTTAAAAATCCCGGGAATCCGTCTTCTGGGGGTGGGCACCAACCTCACCTGCTACGGCGGCGTCCTGCCGGACCCCGAAAACCTGGGGGCCCTGGCAGAGACAGCCGTGAGGATCCGGAAAGAATTCAATATCCCCCTCCCCTGGGTGTCCGGCGGCAATTCCAGCACCCTGCCCCTTCTCCAGGCAGGCCTCCTGCCCGGGGGCATCAATCACCTGCGGGTGGGGGAGGCCATCCTGCTGGGGCGGGAGACGGCCTACGGCAAGCCCCTCCAGGGGTCCTTCCAGGATGCCTTTACCCTGCAGGCGGAAGTTATCGAGGCCAAGGATAAGCCCTCTCTTCCCTGGGGAACCAGGGGTCTGGACGCCTTCGGCCAAAAACCCGCCTTCCCGGATAGGGGGATGCGCAAAAAGGTCATCCTGGCCCTGGGGCGGCAGGACGCCCACCCGGAAAACCTCAGGCCCCTGGACCCCCGGATCACCATCCTGGGCGCCAGCAGCGACCACCTGCTCCTGGATGTTACGGAGGCAAAGACCCCCTGCGGGGTGGGGGACAGGGTAGCTTTCCGGCCCAATTACGGGGGGCTGCTGCAGTTGATGACATCCCCCTATGTCCATAAAGAGGTCCTATAGCAAGGGAGGCCATGCAGATGCCCGCCAATCTGACCCCCCAGTATCACGAAGCAGAGGAAAAATTCAAAGAGGCTGAAACTCCCGAGGAAAAAGCGGCGGCCCTAAAGGAGATGCTCTCCACCATCCCCAAGCACAAGGGGACGGAAAAACTCCAGGCCGACATCAAGAGGCGCCTGGCTGCCCTGAAAAAGGAAAGCCAGAAGAAGAAGGCCCGCAGCACCTTCAACCCCTTTCACGTGGAGAAGCAGGGCGCGGGACAGGTGGTACTGGCAGGCTACCCCAACGTGGGGAAGTCCACCCTGGTGGCGTCCCTGACCCGGGCCAGGACCAGGGTGGCCGACTACCCCTTTTCCACCACGGTGCCCATCGCCGGCATGATGCCCTACGAGGACATCCTCATCCAGCTGGTGGATACCCCGCCCATCACGGAAGAGGTGGTCCCCCCCGGCATCCTCATGACCTACCGGGGCGGCGATGCCCTCTTGATCGTCATCGACGTCCACACGGGGGCCTGCCTGGAACAGCTGGAGGGGTGCCTGGGTTTTCTCACGGAGAAGAGGGTCATCTCCGGCCCCGGGGAGCCGCCGGGCCCCCGCACCCTGCCCTATCTGATCCTGGCCAACAAGGCAGACCTGCCGGGAAGCGCGGAGAATATGGAGGTTTTGCGGGAGCTGAGGCCCGATGTAAAACTGGTGAGCCTCTCTTCCCGGGATGAACCCCAGGAGGCCTTGAAAAACAAGATCTTTGCCATGCTGGACGTGGTCCGCATCTACAGCAAAACCCCCGGGAAACCCCCCGATATGGAAAAGCCCTTTACCCTGAAGCGGGGGGGGACGGTCCTGGATTTTGCCAACGCGGTGCACCGGGAATTTCCGGAACGGCTGAAAAACGCCCTGGTCTGGGGTTCCTCCCGCTTCGACGGCCAGGCCGTTCCGAGAGATTATGTCCTTCAGGACCGGGATATCGTGGAACTCCAGGTTTAGGGGGCCTCTCCTTCGCCCTTTCCTCACCCGGCCTGATCCTCTTCCTTCTCAGGGTCCCCCGGCTCCGCCCCTCTTCCCTTCTCTTCCCCCGGTGACCCGGGCAGGAATTCCCCCATCTCAAGGTTGCCGGCCCTGCGCAGATCTTCAATCTCCCGCAGGGGCTTCTCCAGCTGGGAGCGGCGGGTTCCCGTCAGGCTCTCATACTCCCTGCGGGCATCTTCCAGCCTCCTGCCCATCTTTTCCATGACCCGCACGTATTCTTCCCACTGCTTGTAAAAGGCCCCCATGAGGGACAGAACCCGGGCCGCCGTCTTCTCCAGGTTGAAATTGTCCACCGCCTGCCGGATGACCGCCAGGATGGCATAGAGGGTCAGGGGGGAGCAGATGATGACCCGGTTCTGCAGGGCGAAGTCCAGCACGGTGCTGTCCGCTTCGTTGATGAAGGCGTAGACCTGTTCATTGGGGATGAAGAGGATCACATAATCCACCGTCCCCTCGGCGGGGGTGATGTAGTCCCGGCCCGTCACTTCCCTGATGCGGGCCCGCACGTCCCGGAGGAATCTTGTGCGGCAGCCCTCCCTCTCTCCCCCTTCGGCCTCCAAAAAGGCCAGGTAGTTGGCCAGGGGGAACTTCACATCCATGTTCACCTTCAAACCCTGGGGCAGGGGAAAGGTATAGTCGGGGCGGGTGCCCGCCTCCTTCTGGGTTTTCTGTTTGTGGTAGTTGATGCCCTCCACGAAGCCGGCCAGGCGCAGCACATCCTCCGCCATGCGCTCTCCCCACTGGCCCCGGACCCGGGAGTCGGCCAGGGCCGATTTCAGGGCTGCCGCCGTCTCCTGCAGCCGGGCTGTTTCTTCCATGGCCCGCTTCAGCTCCCCCGTCAGCTGGCCGAATTTGTTTTCCCTGTCTTTTTCCAGTTCCACCACCAGGTCTTTGAGCCTGGCCACTTCCCTGTTCATGGCATCCAGGCCGGCATCGATCATCTGCTGCTTCCCCGTCAGGGCCTTCTCCCCCATTTCCGCCTGGCCCTTGAGGGTCTCCCCCGCCAGGGAGAGAAAAAAATGGCTGTTCTTCTCCAGGGCCTCCAGGGAGAGGCGGGAAAAGCTGTCCCGGCTGGTTGCATACACGTCCCGCAGGGCCTTCTCCCGCTCCCGGTTCCCGGCCCGGTACACCAGCCAGGCCAGCAGGAACCCGGCCAGAAGCCCGGCAAAAAAGAGGATGTACTCCACGGTCCCCTCACCTCCCGTACTGCAGGGCCTCCCTTCGGGGCCAAAAAGCCCGGGAAGGCCCGCTTTTAAACGCCCCAAAGCAGGAAATGCCCCGGGGGCACAGAACTACTAAAAAAATGCTTTTTTAAGGAGCTGTTGGTTATGGACAAAAGAGCCCGCCTGTGGAAGGGGTTCTGGCAGCTGGCGGACCCGAAAATATGGATTGCCTCCACCGTTCCCATGCTGGTGGGGACGGCCCTGGCCTTTGGTCTGACGGGATCTTTCAGCCTCTACTGGTTTTTTGCCGCCCTGGTTGGGATTTACTTCATCGAGATCGGCAAAAACGCCGTGAACGAAGTGGTGGATTACCAATCCGGGGTGGACCGTTTCTTGACCCCCGGGGAGCGGACCCCCTTCAGCGGCGGGAAGAAAACCATCGTGGACGGCCTGCTCTCCGTGGCGGAAGCCCGGGTCATCGCCCTGGCCACCCTGGGGGCGGGGGCCCTGGTGGGCCTCTACATCGCCTATTTCCGGGAGCCTGCCGTCCTTTGGGTCGGCCTTTTGGGCATGTTTTTTGCTGTTTTTTACAGCCTGGCCCCCTTCAAATTTTCTTACCGGGGGCTGGGGGAAGCGGCGGTGGGACTCACCTTCGGCCCCCTGATCACCAGCGGTGCCTACCTGGTCCAGGCCCATACCCTGTCCCCCCTGGTCGTCCTGGCTTCCCTGCCCATCGGCTTCCTCATCGCCAACGTCCTCTGGATCAACCAGTACCCGGATTACGAGGCGGACAGGAAGGGGCACAAGCGGAACGGGGTGGTGCGCCTGGGCAAGAAAAAGGGGGTGGGGGTTTTTGCGGCCCTTTTCGGCGCCGCTTATGGTTTTCTGGTGGTCCTCTTTTTGGCTTCGGGGAACCCTTTCTGGCTCCTTCCCTTTGCCCACCTGGGCCTGGCAATGCGGGCTGTCCGGGTTGCCCGGGAACACTACAACTTCCTCCCCAGGCAGCTGGAGGCCAACGCCCGGACCATCCAGACCTACCAGCTGACGGGGGCAGCCATGGTGCTGGCCGCCCTTCTGAGCCGGGTCACCCTTTTCTAGGCCAAATTGGTGAGGCAGGGCATAAGCCCTGCCTTTTTAAATATTTCGGATGGTGGTAATGGCCATGGAGGCGGCCAGGAAAAGGCCGGCTACCCCCAGAAAGCCCAGGGCTTCGGGGCCCAGGGTGCTCAAGCCCCCCAGGGATTCAGCCACCCGGTAGTTCACAAAAAGGGTGTAGGAGGAATTTTCCCAAAACCCCAGGTTTGCCCCGAAATCTCCGGCGTAGAGGGCCAGGACCAGGACCAG
This sequence comes from Syntrophomonadaceae bacterium, assembly GCA_003561835.1. GTDB lineage: Bacteria > Bacillota > Dethiobacteria > PWVN01 > PWVN01 > PWVN01. The sequence continues at coordinate 1,972 of PWVN01000044.1, read as the reverse complement.
GGTCAAATTCAGGGCCCAGCCGCCCTGCCTGAGGAAGCTGGAGAAAAAATAGGCGATGGAGGCCACGGCCATGTAGAGGGCGAAGGTGATGTAGCCCGTCGCCTTGTAGCTGGAAACAGCGATTTCCAAACCGAAGGTGCCGCTGAAGTAAATGCTGCTGTAGACCAGCAAGGCCGAGAGAACCGCCACCCCCAGGGCGGTGGTGAGGAAGTGGGCCAGTAGAATAAAAAAACGGGGATAAGGCAGGGAAAAAAGAAATTCGGACCTCTCTTCCTCGATTTCCCGGGCCACAGCCTTGCTGCCCCTGGATGCGGCATAACCGGCCAGCATGGCCACCACGATGGGATGCCGCCAGCCCACGGCAAGATAGCTGGCCCCCAGGTTCTCGGGCCCCACGCCCTGGCCGCCGAAGACCTGAACCATTTCGATACCGTCCTGCAGCAGGCTGCCCAGGATGCCTTCGGTCCCCCCCAGGAGATGCCAGGCTATATACATGGCAACATTAAGCAGGATGAGGAGAAACCCCAGGATGGGGAGAATCAACCACTGTTCCTTTAACCACGCATAAAGCAACCTATGCATGCAACTCCTCCTTTTTGTAAAACCGGCTCACGGTATCTTGAAGGGGCGCCCGTTCCAGGTCCAGGGCTTTGAGGCGGCCGGCCTCCTGCAGCCTGGCCAGGATCCGGCTGATGTCGCCGGCGGCCTGGAAGTGCAGGCTGCTGCCCGCGGCCTGGGGCCCGGAGGCCCCCGTCTCCGCAAAAAAGCTGCTGTCGGGAGCCGGGTCCATATGTATAGCAAAGTTGTAAATGGCCTTGCGGCGCAGGGATTCGGGGGTTTCCTCGGCGATGATCCTCCCCCCGTCCAGGAGGGCTATGCGGCTGCAGATGGTCTCCACCTCTGCGGTACTTTCGGAGGTCAGAAGGACCGCCCCGCCCCCGGCGGTATAGGTGTCGATGAGGCGGTAAACGGCCTGCCGTTCCGGCATGTTCATCTGGCAGGTAGGCTCGTCCAGGGCCAGAAATGCCGGCTTATGCTGCATGGCCGAAACCATTACCAGTTTCTGCTGTGTCACCGGAGAATACTCCCACACCCGGGACCTGAGCAGGTCCGCATCGAGGCCCAGGGCTTTGGTCAGTTCCTTCCTGTAGACCGGGTCCACCTTCCGGCCGGAAGCCATAAACTTGAGAAACTGCCAGCCGCTGAAATCCTCGTAAAAACTATATGTTTGAGGCATGTAGCCCGCATGTTTCAGAAGAGTATTCAAAATCCGGTAGTGCTTTTTCCCCAGGAAGGTTACTTTTCCCTTATTGGGCCGTACAAAGCCCAGGATGGCTCGGATCAGGGTGGTCTTGCCGGCCCCCTCCAGGCCCAACAGGCCGTAGACTTCCCCCTTGGCGATGGAAAAGTTGATGTTGAAAACTCCAGAGCGGGCCTCTTTGGCCACCAGCTGTCCGATGGACCTCCTGTAGGCCTTTGTCAGCCCCGTGACTTGCAAAACACTCATGAACCCGTCCTCCCCTTTTACCTGACAATTTCTACAAATATTCTTAAATATTCTGCAAGGCCCTTGCGTCTTCCTGCCTGGGAAAGATTAATTAATCTTAAAAATCCGGTAAGAAAAACATTTCCTCGCAGAAAAACCCCCGGCCCAAGGCAGGATTTGGGTGCATTTTGTGCAATATATTCCTGCAAACCACTACCGCAAAGGAGAGGGGCCCGTGAAGGTAAACGTCGCCTGTGTTCAGCAAAAGGCCAGGATTTATCCGACTGAGGACAGTTTCATGGAGAGGATCTTTCATTTTATGGAGATGGCCCGCGGGGAAGGCTGCGGCCTGATCGTCTTCCCCGAAGGGGTGGGGGCCATGCTGGCTCCCCAGTACATGCCCAAAGCCCTGGTACGGGTCCTGATGACGGCCTACAACGAGGAGGAAGGGGCGTCGGCCCTGAGGTCTGCAGGGAAACGCTTCCT
>PWVN01000180.1 GCA_003561835.1 Syntrophomonadaceae bacterium | reverse complement strand
TAACCCGCTACATGCTCCTCGAATTCCGTCTGGGCCACATCGGTACTTTTTCCGAAGATCTGCACGATGGCCACCAGGACCACAATGCCCAGGGGAATGGCAACCAGGGAATACGGCCATTCTGGCCTATACTCCGTTATACTGTCATTTACGCAGAAGGGGCCGGGTCAGGCAGGTGGGGCCCCCACAGCCCTTCAGGGAAAGGTCTGCCCCTTCGTAGTCCAGGACTTCCACACCCTCTGCTTCCAGGAGGGCCCGGGTTTTGGGGCTGCCTTTGAGAACCAGGCACAAGCGGGGGGCCAGAGCCAGGACGTTGCAGGCCATGGTATCGTATTCCTCGTCGGGGACCTCGATGAGTTTCAGGCCCCGGGACAGGAGGCAGTTTCGAAAGGTCACCGGCATCATGCGGGAATAAACCACTGCCAGGTCTGCATCCACGGGGCTCAGCATGGACATGAGGTGGAGGCATTCCCCTTCCCCGTTCCAGTGGGGCAGGTGGACCTCGATGATCTCATCCACCAGCCCTTCCGTCAACTGCCGCAGCTGCCGCAGGGCCTCGGCGTTGCTGCGGTACCCCAGGCCGACAGCCAGGGTTCTCTCGTCCAGCCAGACCACGTCCCCCCCTTCCAGCCGGCCAAGGCCCGATATTTCTCCCAGGATGGGAATGCCGATCTTTGCAAAATACCGGCCCATGGCCGCAGGTTCCCCCCGCCGTTCCCCTTTTCCCATACTGCAGAGGATGGCTCCCCGGCGGGTGACCAGGGCCGGGTCGCGGACATAGATGGAGTCCAAACCCGTGCTGGAATCTTCCGGCAGCAGGTGGACCTGTCCCCCCCTGCTTTTGATCAGGGCCATGAACTCTGCGAATTCTTCACAGGCCCTGGCAAAGTCCGGGCGGCCCGCAAAATGCACCCCTTCCCAGTGGGCATCGATGTACTCCTGGTTCCTGAAAGCATCTCTTGGATGCTTGAGAAGAATGCTATCGATCCTTCCGGTTTCAGATTGACAGTTATACTGCATCGGTCTTCCTCCTCATCCCCTGTTCCCCCCGGGGGAGGGTGCTTAAAACCGCCGGCTTGACCCTGGCTGCCCCGCTTGCCGTTAGCTGCCCAGGGTGGCCACCATGACGGCCTTGATGGTGTGGAGCCGGTTCTCCGCCTGGTCAAAGACCACCGAGTGATGGCTTCGGAAAACCTCGTCCGTCACTTCCATCTCCTTCAGGCCGTGCTTTTCAAAGACCTCCCGGCCTATGGCGGTATGGACATCATGGAAGGCGGGCAGGCAGTGCATGAAGATGACCTGGGGGTTTCCGGTTCTTTCCAGCATGTCCATGTTCACCTGGTAGACCTTGAGGGTCTCGATGCGCTGGGCGAAGTAAGCCTCTTCCCCCATGGATACCCACACATCAGTGTACAGGACGTCGGCCCCCTTAACCCCGGCGGCCACATCCTCCGTTACGGTGATGGCGGCACCGGAGGCGGCTGCCAGTTCCCGGGCTTTTTGCAAAATCCCCTCTTCCGGCTGCAGGGTCCCTGGCGCCACGATCCTCACATCCATCCCCAAGAGGGCACAGCCCAGGAGAAGGGAATTGGCCATATTGTTCCGGCCGTCCCCCACATAGGCAAAAGCCACCTCTTCGAGGGGCTTCTTCACATGCTCCTCCATGGTCATCAGGTCCGCCAGTACCTGAGTGGGATGGTAGCTGTCGGTGAGGCCGTTCCACACCGGCACCCCCGAATGCTTTGCCAGCATCTCCACCGCCTCCTGGCTGAAACCCCGGAATTCGATGCCGTCGTAGTAGCGGCCCAGGACCCGGGCCGTGTCTTCCATGGACTCCTTCTTCCCCATCTGGGAACCGGTGGGGTCCAGGTAGGTGACATTGGCCCCCTGGTCATAGGCCGCCACCTCAAAGGCGCACCGGGTACGGGTGGAGGCCTTCTCAAATATCAAAACGATGTTCTTCCCCTTCAACCGTTGCTGCTCCGTCCCGGCATACTTGGCCTTCTTCAGGTCATGGGACAGCTGCAGCAGGAACTGGACCTCCTCCCTGGTGTAATCCTTCAGGGCCAGGAGATGCCTGTTGCGCAGGTTTACCGGCATGGATAACCCTCCTTTAAACTTTTTTCTAATAGTTGCAGGTGTAATAATCGTCGATATTGCGGTCCGTGCCGAAGATGGCAGCGATGAGGGCCGCCCGGGCCCACATGCCGTTCCGCACCTGCCGCCAGTAGGCGGCCCGGGGATCCCTGTCCACATCGGGGTGGATCTCCTTGCGCCGGGGCAGGGGGTGCATGAGGATGGCGTCGGGCTTGAGAAGGGACAGGTGCTCCGGGTTGAAGGAATACTTGCTGATATCGATGGGACGGCTTATCCCATCCTCCTTGTCCCATTCATCCTGGAGGCGGGTCATGTAGATGGCATCCACCTCGGGAATCACCGAGGTGAAGTCCTCCACCATCTCATAGCTGCTGCCGGCCCGGTCCAGGATCTCCAGGATGTCGGAACCCATCTGGCATTCCTCCGGGGCCACAAAATACTGCTTCACTCCATCAAATTTGCTCAAGAGAGCCGCCAGGGAGCGGCAGGTCCTGCCCCGGACCAGGTCCCCCACAAAGGCGATCTTCAACCCGTCGATGCTGCCCCGGTAGGGAAAGCTTCTCTGGAGGGTGTAGATATCCAGGAGGGCCTGGGTGGGGTGCTGGTCTTTTCCGGAACCGGCGTTGATGATGGGAACGTTCCGCTCCGAATCGTCCAGGAGTTGGGCAATCCGCTGGGCAAAATTGGCCTTGGGATGCCGCATGATGATGAAGTCGTAGTAGGAGGAAAAGGTGCGGACCGTGTCCTCTTCCGACTCTCCCTTGACCTCCGAGGAAGTCCGGGTGTCCCGGACCTCGGCGCACTGGATGCCCAGGATCTGGCAGGCACTGTAGAAGGAGAGGAAGGTGCGCGTTGAAGGCTGGACGAAATAAAGCATGGCCCGTTTGTGGTTCAAGAGGGACATCAGGTATTCCATCCCTTTTTTGCTCCTGGCAATGTCCCGGATCTTATCCGCCAGGACACACAGGTGGTCCAGCAGCTCCCGGTCAAACTGCTGGGACTGAAGACAGTGAAAAATCCCGGTCTTCGGGTGCATGGATATCAACTCCTGTCTTGTTTTTTTAGCCTTACGTTAAACCTGCCTTCCGGCATCACCAGGGTATCTTGACCCCTTAGCGGGGCTTGCAGAGGACCTCCTTGACCCGGGTATCGAAAAAGGCGCTGGCGTGGGCCGGAACCAGGAGGCAGGCGGCATCGGCGCCCCTCCCCGTGCCTCCCACGGCGATGATTTCCACTCCATGGGGAATCAGTCCGGCATCCAAAGCCATGGAGGCCACCTCCACGCAGACTTTCACCCCCTGGCCAAAGATTTTCAGAGTATTGGCCATGATTTCCGCCGGGTAAAGGCCGCCGAACTTGAGGCGCAGGGCCCGGTCAACCCCCGCCAGCAGATGGGTGGTGGTCAGCACCTCAACCCCCTCCTGCCGGAGTTTTTCCCTGGCCTCCCGGGGCATCTCATCCTCCCCCGGCCCCTTATACCCCACATGATGGGTCACACAGACCACCTTGAAACCTTTGTCGAGAAACTTTTCCGCCGTCCAGCCCGTGTTGGAAGCCACCACCAGGTGTTCTATGCCCAACTCCTCCGCCCGCCGGCAGACGATTTCCACCACGGCATCGGTATTGGCCTTTCCCGCCTTTGCGAAGCATTCCATTTTTCCAACTCCTCCCATAATTCATTATGCCTCTATTTTACAGGAAAACCTCCCCGCTGAAAAGCCCGGGGCTTTGCCTATACCAGGTACTCCACCCTGGCGGCGGGCAGCAGGGCCCCTATCTTTTCCAGGAAAAATTCCTCCGCTTCCCGGTACAGGCTGCCGGGGTAGACGAACTTGCCGTAGCCGAACTGCCCGTATTTGAAGCGGCGCCCTTCCTCTTCCAGGGGCAGGCGGGTCTTTGGGTATAAATCCAGGATGGCCGACTTGGCCCGGGAGGTGAAACGGTGCAGGATGATCTCCAGGGTCACCCCGGGGTACGGGGCCAGCTCCCGGGACAGAAGGGCTAAAAGCTCCCCATACTGCTGCCGCCAATCCTCCTCCAGGAATATGGGGGCGATGAGGAGACCTACGGGGTACCCGGCGGCAGCGGCGGCCCCCAGGGCCTTGAGGCGCTCCCCCAGGCCGGGGGTGCCGTGTTCGAATTCCCCGATGACCCGGTCCGTGTTGACGCTGAAGCGGAAGCGGGTATGCCCCCCGTGCTTGAGGCCCAGGAGGCCCTCCACCCGGGAAAACTTGGTAACAAAGCGAAAACGTCCGTGGTCCTGCCGGCCAAAGAACTCGATGGCGGCCGCCAGGGAACCGGTGAAGGGCTCCAGGGGCACGGGGTCCGACGTGGCCGAACCCTCGAAGGTGGTCACCTCCGGGAGCCTCTCCTCCATGTAGGCTTTGGCCCGGTCCAGG
>PWVN01000254.1 GCA_003561835.1 Syntrophomonadaceae bacterium | reverse complement strand
TCCCCCACATAATCGTAGCCCCAGACTTTATTCAGAAGCCTCTCCCGTGTAAACACGTGCCCGGGATGGGTGAGGAAGTACTTCAGCAGAGCGAACTCCCGGTACGTCAGGGTTAGGGGATCGCCGTCCTTGGTTACCAGGGCCTGCTCCGGGTCCAGGACCAGCCGGCCGCACTGCAGCACCAGAGCCCGGGGACTGGATTTCTTGTGCATGTCCATCCGGCGGAGGGCGGCCTTGACCCGGGCCACCACTTCCCGGGCGCTGAAGGGCTTGGTCACGTAGTCATCCGCCCCCAGTTCCAGCCCCAGGACCTTATCCACCTCGTCCTCCCGGGCCGTCACCATAATAATGGGGATGTGGGAGAGGGCGCGGATCTCCCGGCAGGTGGTATATCCGTCCTTTAAGGGCATCATGATATCCAGGATGACCAAATCCGGGTTTTCCGCCGTCACCTTCTGCAGCGCTTCTTCCCCGTTAAAGGCCAGGATAACGCAAAATCCCTCTTCTTCCAGATTATATTTGAGGATTTCGGCTATGGGCATCTCATCGTCCACGACCAGGATCTTCTTGGTCATCTCTTTGCCTCCCGTCTGCTCTTCTCAACCAAGGTATTCTTGATGGAGGGGGCGAATTCCTGCTGCTCCTTTTTCGAAGCCCTTCCCCTCCCAAAAGACAGTTGTGCCCTCGGTGAAGTGCCCTCCCGGAAGGGTAAGGGCGCCAAAAAAGCGTGACCCGGGGGCCACGCTCGGTTTTTCCTTTCAAGATTGCTTTTTATGAACCCGCCGGGGGATCGCCGCCTAGGGCTTGAAAAACTTCATGGGGTCCAGGGGCTTCCCATTGTAGCGGATCTCAAAGTGGACATGGGGCCCCGTGGCATAACCCGTCCTGCCCAGCAGGGCTATGGTCTGCCCCTTGCTGACCTGCTGTCCCTGGCTCACCAGGTTCTTGGAGTTGTGGGCGTAATAGGTGGAATAGCCGTTGCCGTGCTCGATAATGACCAGGTTCCCGTAGGAAGAGCGGTAGCCGGAAAAGGAGACCACACCGCTGTCCGAGGCCCGGATGGATGTGCCGGTGGCAGCGGCAATGTCCACTCCATTGTGCATCCTGCCCCAACGCCAGCCGAAGGGGGAGGTGATGGTCCCGGTGCCGCTGGGCAGGGGCCAGCCAAAGCGTCCCGAACCCAGGGAGGGGACATTGGCCGTCCCCCGGGCCACCACCTGGGTGACGGGCTGCCGGGTAACCTTCTCAGCCACCTGGATGCGCTCAACTACCCTGCCGTTTTCCATGACCACCTGGTAGGTGACGGTCCTCTCGCCGTGTTTGCCGCTGGTCAGAACCCTGGTCTGGTACTTCCACATGCTGGAGTCGGTGGTGTAGTTGGTCTGAAAAGGGATCCGCTCGGAAACGGTGACCTCCTCCACCACCGAGATATTGATGATGGGTTCGGCCACAATCAAGTTCAGCTCATCCCCGGGGCGGATCATGGTCCCCTGGACCTGGGGATTGGCCTCCTGGAGTTCCTCCAGGGATATGTTATTGGAGCGGGCGATGCTCCACAGGGAATCCCCCCGGGAGACCAGGTAGGTTTCCCGCCGGGCCGTCCCCAGGAGGAGGATATTGGCGGCCTCTTCCACTCCGATGATTTCTTCCGGTTCCACCGGGCACAAGTGACAGTCAATTTCCTCGGAAATATTCACAGACAGGACCCGGGAATTGTTCCTGTTGGTCAAATAGGCGTCGTTGATGATCTCCAAAACGGCCTCGTAGTCTGCCAGGGTGGCCAGGGTCACCATCTCCTGCCCGTCCACCAGCAGTTTGAAGGCCATGGCGCTGAAGGAGAGTTGCTGCTGCAGTTCGTCCAGGAGATGCTCAAGCTTCATGTGCTCCCCGGGCCGCCAGTCATCGGCGAAGGAAACATCCTCATTCCGGTGCACGGACATTCTGTAGTTGGCGGCCGCCAGGTCCTGCAGGGTTTCCAGGTAGTCCTGCAGGTCCTCAACTTCTTCCGCATGGATAAAGCCCACTTCCCTCTGGTCCACCATCACCACGGTGCCAAACCCGGCATAATACCCTTGGACGGCGGTGACGCTCATGGCAAAAAGGCTCAGGACGATGATCCCGGAAATCAGGGTTTTGGGGGCGAAGAGAAAACGGAAGGCGGCCCGCCTTAACCGGACAAAACCCCCGAGGCAGGTGAGGGTTCCCGCCCGCACAGCCTGTCCCAGGGTGCTGCCGGCGGCTTGAACCCTGGAGAAGAAGGCCCCGAACTCCCGGGTAATTTTCAGCCCCAACCCCCTGGAGAGGGAAATAAGGGCTTCCCTCCCTCGCTGCACGATTGCCTTCACCGAGTCCCCATACTGTCCATTTCTCCTCATACTACCCCTCCTGCAGGAAATGCCTGCCTGCTTCTCTCATATGCGAAAACAGGTAAAATGTTACCGATTTTTAATAACTTGCATGAATTTACCACAGCTTGGCAACACAGGTATTCGCGATTAAGCAAAGATTTCCTTTTTTTACGGCAAAAATATTTAAGATTTCTTAACTTTTTTTCCAAAGAAAAAAGCCGCCCGGCGGCTTGGGATTAAAAAATTTGCTTCAGGACTTTGGTCTGATGCCGCTTGGGGCCCACCGAGACCAGAGCCACCGGCAGGCCGGTAAGTTCCTCCACCAGCCGGACATAACGGCGGGCCTCCCCGGGAAAGTCCCGGAAGTCCTCGATCCGGGACAGGTCCTCCCGCCACCCGGGGGTCTCAAAGTAGCGGGGGCGACAATCCTGAAACTGGGACAGCCCGGCGGGGATGTGGCGGATCTCTTCTCCCCGGCACTCGTAGGACGTGCAGATTTTTAAAGATTCAAGGCCCGTGAGGACGTCCAGCAGGGTCAAGGCCAGGTACTTCAGGTTGTTAACCCGGCGGGCATGATTAAGGACAACTGTGTCCAGCCAGCCGATGCGCCGGGGGCGGCCGGTGGTGGTACCGTATTCCCTGCCCACTTCCCGGATGCGGTCTCCAGGGGCGCCCTGGATCTCCGTCGGAAAGGGCCCATCCCCCACCCGGGTGGTATAAGCTTTGGCGATACCCACCACGGTGGTGATGAGACCGGGTCCCAGGCCGCTGCCCACAGAACCCCCTCCGGCAACGGGGTTGGAGGAGGTGACGTAGGGGTAGGTGCCGTGGTCCAGGTCCAGCATGGTCCCCTGGGCCCCTTCCAGGAGGATCTTCTTTCCCTGGGCCAGAGCCCGGTCCAGGTAGAGGGAGCAGTCCACCACCAGGGGCCTGAGGGAGGAAGCATACTCCCCGAACTCCGCGAGAATTTCATCCAGGGAAAACCCCTCAACCCCGAATACGCCGCCGAAAAGCTGGTTTTTCTCCTTTAGTGCGAAGGACAGTTTTTCCCGGAAGGCGTCTTCGTCCAGCAGATCGGCCACCCGGATCCCCTGGCGGGCCACCTTGTCCATGTAGGCAGGTCCAATTCCCTTGAGGGTGGTGCCGATGGGGCTCTGGCCCCGCCGGGCCTCCTCCAGTTCGTCCAGGCGCCGGTGATAGGGCATGATGACGTGGGCCCGGTCGCTGATTTTCAAGCCTTCAAGGCTGATGCCCTTTTGGGTCAGGGTCTCAATCTCTACCATCAGGGTTTTGGGGTCCACCACCACGCCACTGCCGATAACGCAAGTTTTCCCCGGGTACAGGATGCCCGAAGGGATGGTGTGAAACTTGTAGACCTCCCGGCCCACGACAATGGTGTGCCCCGCATTGGTCCCCCCCTGGTAGCGCACGATGCAGTCGGCCTGCCGGGACAGGAAATCCGTCACCTTGCCCTTCCCTTCATCTCCCCACTGGGTGCCCACCACCGCAACAGCCACGTCAACCCTCTCCTTTACTTTTTTTTCGTCTCTGTTCTTAAACCCGAGTCGCCGGCGATCTTCCGGGCGGCGATGACGCCGGAGGCCGAGGCCTGGGCCAGGCCCCGGGTTATGCCTGCGCCGTCGCCAACGGCAAAGAGGTTCTGGACCTGGGTTTCCAGGTCGGGGCTCAACTTCAGGCGGAAGGAATAGAACTTGACCTCCACACCATAGAGAAGCGTATGCCGGGAATGAACCCCCGGCGCTATTTTATCCAGGGCCTCCAACATCTCCAGGAGGGACAGGAGATGCCTGTAGGGCAGGACCAGGCTCAAATCCCCCGGAGTGGCGTTCTGCAGGGTGGGTTTGACCAATCCCCGCTTGATCCTCTCCCGGGTGGAACGGCGGCCGGCCAGCAGGTCCCCCAGTCGCTGCAGCAGCACACCGCCGCCCAGCATGTTGGCCAGGCTGGCGATGTAGCGGCCGTAGGCAATGGGCTCATCGAAAGGTTCCGTAAAGGTCTTGCTGACCAGGAGGGCGAAGTTGGTGTTCTCCGTCCTTTTGTCGGCATAGCTGTGGCCGTTGACGGTGACGAGGCCTTGATTGTTCTCGATGACCACCTCACCGTAGGGGTTCATGCAGAAGGTGCGCACCTTGTCGTCAAAGGAGCG
>PWVN01000200.1 GCA_003561835.1 Syntrophomonadaceae bacterium | reverse complement strand
TTATTTGGTGGAGGCGGCGGGATTCGAACCCGCGTCCGAAGGTGTACCCACAACAGTTTCTACGGGTGTAGCTTCAGGGTTAGTCTCGCCCTTTAATCCTCCCGAAGCCGGGGATTATCGGGCCAGGCTGATTAGTTTCCCTCTCCCGCGGTCAGCCGGCCTTGGAAGAAGTATCCCGGTTAAATGACACCCGGCATCCGGTCTCCCGGGAGAAGACCGGGCGGATGGCTGCTTAATTTAAGCAGCGAATGCTAAGTTATCGTTAGCGTTTGCTTTAGGTTCCATGTTGATGACCGGGCCATGGTCCCGGACCCGCTTCTGCTGCCAATACCGACCCCCGTCGAATCCAAAACGCCCCCATAATTCAATACTTCTGCTTTTCCCGAAAGGCCCGCTCCATCTCCCTTTTCGCCGTCCTCTCCGCCAGGTCGTCCCGCTTGTCGTAGAGCTTCTTGCCCCTGGCCAGGGCCAGTTCCAGCTTGACGAACCCATGGGAAAGGTAAAGTTTCAGGGGGATGAGGGTAAACCCTTTCTGCTGGGTCAGGCCGATCAGCTGCCGAAGTTCCCTTTTGTGGACCAGGAGTTTCCTGACCCGCAGGGGATCGTGGTTGTAACGGTTCCCCTGCTCGTAAGGGCTTATATGCATATTATACAGGAAAAGCTCGCCGTTTTCAACCGAAGCGTAACTGTCCTTCAGGTTGGCCTTCCCGGCCCGGATGGATTTGACCTCCGTACCCTGCAAAACGATGCCCGTCTCGAGAGTCTTCTCGATGTGGTAGTCGTGGCGGGCTTTGCGGTTGTGGATTAAGACTTTTATGCCTTTGGCCATAAGGACCATCCTTCAGGAAAAACTTGCCCTATCCGCTGTCCTGCAGATAGGGCATTTGGCTTGCGTTGACGGCAATTAACATTATAGCATCGGGAGGCTTTTTGGTCAAATGAAAGCGGCGGAAACGGCGGAAAACCCTTTCACGGCCCTATAGCCCTCTCGCGGCCCCTTAGCCCTCTTTAGCCAAGAGGAGTCAGCCAAAAAGGAGGACAGAAAGACTCCCTGGGGATCAGCTTTTACAGATCCTTGGACTGTGAAGCCCTTGGTCCATCCATGACTTCAGTCATCGCCGGCAAGGGGGCCGTTCACCAGCTGGAAGTCCACCTGCAGTTCCTCCTTGTTGGCCCTGATGAGCTTGACTTCCACCTCGTCGCCGATGCCGAAGGTGCGGCCCGAGCGCTCCCCCTTGAGAAGGTATTTTTCCTGGATGAAGCGGTAGTAATCATCCTCCAGGGTGCTGACGTGGACCAACCCCTCCACGGTATTATCCAGTTCGACAAAGAAGCCGAAGGATGTGACGCCGTTGATGATCCCCGGGAAGACCTCCCCGGTGCGGTCTTCCATAAACTGTATCTTCTTGTAGTCCACGCTTTCCCGCTCCGCTTCCATGGCCCGGCGCTCCCGCTGGGAGGTGTGGCGGGCGATGTCCGGAAGCCTCTTTTGCAGCTTCTTCTGCTGCTTCTTATCGGGCCCGCCGGTGAGGGATTCCTTGAAGATGCGGTGAATCACCAGGTCGGGATAGCGCCGGATGGGGGAGGTGAAGTGGGCATAGTTCTCGGCGGCCAATCCAAAGTGCCCGGCGTGGGCTTCCGAATATCGGGCCTGCTGCAGGGTGCGCAGCATGATGGTGTTGATCACCTTCTCCTCCTTTTTGCCGGTGGCTTCCCTCAGGAGTTTCTGCAGGTGATGGGTATCGATTTTTTTGGGGTTTCCGGGGATAATATAGCCCAGGTTGTGGATGAAATCCCTGAAGGCCAGCATCTTTTCCCCCAGGGGCCGCTCGTGGATGCGGTAGAGGAAGGGAATTTTTTGGCCGTGAAAATGGGCTGCCACCGTCTCGTTGCAGGCGAGCATGAACTCCTCGATGATTTCTTCAGCGATGCTGCGCTCCATCCGTTTGATCTCCCGGGGCTTTCCGTCGGGGTCCAGGAGCACTTTGACTTCAGGGAAATTGAAGTCTATGGCCCCCCGGTCCATGCGGCGGCGGCGCAGGAGGCGGGCCAGGCGGGCCATGCGCTGCAGGAGGTCAACCAGGTGGGCGTAACGTTTCTTCAGCCCGGGCTCTTCCCCCTCCAGGATGCCTCGGACGGCCGTATAGGTCATACGCTCGTCGATCTTGATGACGCTTTCTGAGAACTCGTGGCCGACCACCTGGCCCTCCGGGGACAGTTCCATAACGACGCTCTGGGTCAACCGGTCCATGTGGGGGTTGAGGCTGCAGAGGTCATTGGAGAGCTCCGTGGGAAACATGGGGATCACCCGGTCCGCCAGGTAGACGCTGGTCCCCCGCTCCAGGGCTTCCCGGTCCAGGGGGCTTCCTTCCCGGACATAGTGGGCCACATCGGCGATATGAACTCCCAGGAGGAAGTTTCCCTTTTTGTTCATCTCCAGGGAGACGGCGTCATCCAGATCCTTGGCATCCTCCCCGTCGATGGTGATGGTGAGGAGATGGCGCAGGTCCCGGCGGCCCGTCAGGTCGTCGGGCTGAACGCTGTCTGGGAGGGTGGGGAGCTGGGTCGACACTTCCGGGGGGAAATCTTCCGGCAGGTCATATTTTTTTATGATGGAGAGGTTGTCGACCCCGGGGGCATTTGCTGGCCCCAGGACTTCCACTACCTTGCCTTCAGGGTTGCGGCGGGCTTCCGGCCAACGGGTAATGTGGGCCACCACTTTATCCCCCGTTTTGGCCCCCTTGGCTGCCCCCCGGGGGATGAAGATGTCCAGGGAAATCCGCTTGTCGTCGGGGACCACGAAGCCGAAGTGTTTGCTGGTCTCGTATTTCCCCACCAGTTGCTCGTTGGCCCTCTTGAGGATGCGGATGACCTCCCCTTCCCGGCTGCGGCCCCGGGAGCCGTGGATGCGGGCTACCACCCGGTCGCCGTGGAGGCCGCCCTGGAGGGCGCCGGCAGGGATGAAGACGTCCTCTTCTCCCGGGTCGTCGGGCAGGACAAAGCCGAACCCGTTGGTGTGGCCCTGGAGGGTGCCCACCAGCAGGTTCATCTTCTCCGGCAGGCCGTACCGCTGGTAGCGGGTCTTGATGATTTCCCCCGATTCTTCCATGTCATCCAAAAGGCCCTGAAGGCCTTTCATGCCCCGCTTATCCTTGAGGCTGAAGAGGGCGCTTAGCTCCTTGAATGTCAAGGGTTTGTACGCCTTCTGGCGCATCACTTCTTTGATTTTGTTTCGGGAACTCAAATTTGCTTCCTCCCTTATCTCGTAAAGACGGATGTTTTGTACCGTCCTTCTAATATTGGCCCCATTGCTGTTTTTATAAGCAGTGCTACAGACCCAGGTTTTCCGCCTCCGCCTGCATGGCCCCCAGGCTGATTTCGACGAACTCCTCCAGGGATAGCCCCAGTTCGCTGCAGGCGCTGATCTGCTTCCTGCCGGCCCCTCTGGCGAAATGTTTCTCCTTGAAGCGGTTTAAGACAAACTCCTGATCCAGGGCCTTGAGTTTTTTAGCGGGGTGGATGAGGGCCGCCGCCACAATCAGTCCCGTAAGGGGATCTGCCGCGTAGAGGGCCTTGTCCATGGGGCTTTTCCGGGGCAGGTTCAGGACATGGTTGTGGGAGCGGACCGCCTGGACCACCTCGGGGGGTGCCCCGGCCTTCTCCAGCATTTCCCCCCCCAGAAGGGCGTGCTTGCGGGGCTTGTCCAGGGTCTTCCCCAGGTCCACGTCGTGGGCCAGCCCTGCCAAAGCCCACATCTCCTCATCTTCCCCCAGGTGCCGGGCCAGGGCCCGCATGACGGCTTCCACCGCCAGCATGTGCTTCACCAGATTTTTATTCTTCACATTTGCCTTCACCATCTCGTAGGCCTGCTCTCGATCCATGCCGTTGTCGCCTCCCTCAGGATGGGTCCCTGTCAAGTAAGTTTCCTTTCGGGGTCAGGCCTAAAAGTAAACTTACTCATCGTTGGCCTCTTTTGGGATGGGATGATCTTCCTTCTTTAGGGCGGTGTGCTTGCTCCGGGTGGTTTCAGGCCCATCCCGCAGGAAACCGGGGATTTGAAGTCCCTTGCCGCAGCCTTAACCTCACGATAAAGTGTAGCATTTTCCGGGAAGAATGTAAAGCTTACCCAATATTTTTCAAAGAGGCTCCTTCTTTGCTATAGAGCGGAGCCCTTTTTTGGGTGTATGAAGATGCCCGGGCTGCGCCAGCAATCTGCCCGGGCTAGAAGGAAGCGGCCCCAGGGAAAGCGAGAGTATGGGTTCGGTTAAGTCCCCTCAATCTGGGGAAACTATCAAGGAAAATGGGGTAAATCCATGAACAAAGAACGGAAAGGGGAGGTAGGGTTATGATGAAAAGGAGCAAGATTTCCATCATCGGCACGGGAATGGTCGGTTCGGCCACAGCCTTTTCACTGCTGCAGTCGGGGGTGGCCCTGGAACTGCTCTTGATTGACAAAAATAAGGACCGGGCCGAAGGGGAGGCCATGGACTTGAGCCACGGAGTGCCCCTGGCCCAGGCGGTAAACGTCCGGT